>JAWOEO010000137.1:0-3199 GCA_046482755.1 Halohasta sp.
CAGTTCAACTCCTGCAGCCTGGCTCTTTGCGCTTCGGTTTCAATACCCTCGGCGACCACTTCCAGATCGAGCGCCTCGGCCGCGACAGTATGATCAACACCCTGAACCAAAGCTATGGCGACCGGTACCTTTTTGCAGGGACTAACAGCTCCGAAAAACCTTTCGAAAATGACGGCGGCGGCCCTGGTGGCGTTGCCTACAGCCCGGCTGGCATCTGGATCGACCCCGGCACGACGGTGATCTGGGAGTGGACCGGCGAGGGTGGCGAGCACAACGTCGTCACCACCGACGGGCCGGCTGAACTCGAAAGCGAACTCACGGCCGAGTCGGGATTCACCTACGAGTTCGAGTTCACCGAGGACCACGCGGGAATCACGAACTACCAGTGTGAGCCACACGCCTCGCTGGGCATGCTCGGGGCGGTCGCCGTCGGCGAAGACGTGCCGACCGTCGAGGTCGGCGGCGGTGCCGGCGGTTGGCCCGAGGACCTGGCCCACGACGCGGGTGTCCCGATCCAGAAACACTACGTCGGCATCGTCAGCTTCCTCGGCATCGCGGTGAGCCTCGTGTTCGCCTTCTACGTGCTGAAGTACGGCGAATCGCCGAATACGGGACAGGGTGGTGCCTGATGTCCTCCTCCGGCAGTACCTACGGCGACATCCACCGCTACGAGCCCGCCAGAGAGTCGACGGCGGCGGCCATCGGGATCGTCATGTTGACGCTGATCGAGGTCGTCCTCGTGTTCTTCTTCATTTTCGCGCTCGTCTCCGGCTGGGCCGGCACCGAGTTCGGCAACATGTTCCTCGGCGCGATCCTCGGGTTGATCTTCATCGACCTGGCGTTCATCCTCGCGCTGTACCGCAAGGAGTTCCTGCCGGACGTGATGATCGTCAAGAAACGCCGCCGCAAGTGGGAAGACCTCTACATCGACAGCGACGACGTCGACGGGGTCCAACTCGGCGGCGAACAGGCCTGGGATACGCTGAAACGCGCGGTCTACCCCTACTACAAACGATAACACATGAGCTTAGAGAAACGAGACGACTTCGACCACAACGCGTGGCTCAAAACGAAGGATCTGACGCCGATCGAGTCGATCTTTCTGACGACGCTGGTGTTCCTCGATCGTCGGCTCCGGATCGTCGACTACCTCGAGTTGCTGGAGAACGCCTACTACAAGATCAACCTCCAGATGCCGAAGAGCCACACCGAACAGTACGACCTAGATAACAAGTTCTGGTACTGGTACCCCCTGTACTCGCTGGGCTTTTTCTCGACGCTGGCCTACATCGTTGCGGCGGTCTCCGGCGCGCTGTTGGGCTTCTACTACGCCCCGACGGCCGCGGGCGACCCGTCGACGGCCTACGCCTCCATCGAGATGATCATGACCGAACTCCAGTTCGGCTTCGCCCTGCGGAGCATCCATCGGTGGGCCGCCCAGATCATGATGGCGGCGGTGTTCCTCCACATGCTCCGGGTGTACTTCACCGGCTCCTACAAGGAACCCCGCGAGCTCAACTGGCTGCTCGGTATCATCCTGATCAGCCTCTCGATGGTCTTCGGCTACACCGGCTACCTGCTGCCGTGGAACCAGCTGGCCTTCTGAGCCGGTCAGATCGGCGTCGAGATGGCGCTTGCGACCCCGATCGTCGGCGAGTGGGCCGCCCAACTGTTGTTCGGCGGCTTCACCCTCGGACAGGCAACGCTGATACGAATGTACATCCTGCACGTGTTCGTCCTGCCGTTCGTGGTGACGGCGCTGATCGCGCTCCACATCGGCATCGTCTGGGTGCAGGGAATCGCGGAGCCACACTAAGACAATGAGCGACACAGACACCACTGACGACGTTCGAACCGACGGATCCGGCGAGACGGGGATCGTCGCGCCGGACGACGAGGTCCCGACGTGGAGCGAACGGAAAGAACGGAAGGCCGGACTCCCCCGGCTGACCTACGAGTACTTCGAGCGCTCCCGACGCGAGGATCAGGACCTCCGAACGGAGTCCGACTACGTCGAACGCGACGTGCTGGGCTTCCCGACGTGGCCACACGAGATCATTCGCAACCTCTCGATCTCGCTGTTTTTCGTCGGGATGATCGTCCTGATCGCGGCGGCACTGCCACCGAGCCTCGAGGCCCCCGCGGACCCGAGTTCGACGCCGGAGATCATCCTGCCCGACTGGTATCTCTACTGGTCGTTCGGGCTGCTGAAACTCGATCCGCTCAACCCCGGACTGGCCGTCCTCGACGGCGGCAAGATCATGTCCGACCAACTCTACGGCGTCCTCGCCAACGTGGTCGTCGTCGGTGCAGTTGCGCTGCTTCCCTACCTCAACAAGGGCAGCGCGCGCCGGCCGGTCGAACAGCCGTTCTGGGCGGCCATCGGCGTCGGCGGCGCAGTGTTCTCGATCACGATCGCCGGGATCGCGGTCCAGAACCTCATCCCGCTGCCGGTTCCGCTCCAGTTGAACCTCGCGTTCGTCCTTCCGGTCGTCTCGGGGATCATCACCTACGCCGTCCTCAAGACGATGCGTGAAGGCTACATGTACGGCCTCAACCGCCGGTACTACATGCTGCGCCCGCCGAAATAGGCGGCAAACGCCGGCTATTAATCGGTGCGGTCCCTTCCACTCATATGAGCGATTCCGACGCCGCAGGCGAGTCGACCGACACCTCGCCGGGACGGGGGCGTGATGTCATCGTCCCGTTGCGGCTCTACAAGACGATCACGGTGTTTTCGACGCTGATCGCAGCGACCAGCATCCTGGCCGGCTTCATCCTGCTGGATGCGGCGACCCTGCAGGTGAGCGTACTCCGAAGCCTGATCGTACTGGCGATCGAAGCCGTCGGCATCACCCCCGATCAGGGGATCCTGACCGGGCTCCTCGGGGTGGTCGGGCTGAGCCTGATGGCCCTCGGGTCGGGTGTCTTTATCCTCAGTAGCCGGTTCCGGACCGCGGGAATGGGGAACAGTCACTCGCAGATGCAATCACGCCGGAGATACTGCTCGACCAGCTCTCCGCCGAACCCTCGCGTCTCGACGGCGAAGGGAAAGTGTACGCGTGGGGGCGGGCGAAAGCAGAAGCCGGCGACGGGAACGTGTACTGCTGGGGGGACAACCGCAGCAGAGCGGCCGGGTCGGACGACGACAACGAACCCATCTGTAAGTCCCAACACCTCGCCATCGATACCGACGGCA
>JAWOEO010000169.1:0-3288 GCA_046482755.1 Halohasta sp.
CAGTACCCCAAGGACGGCCACCTCGTCGTCATCACTCACGCCCACCACTACGACTCGGATGGGATCGAACGTGTCGCCCGCAACGATGCGACGGTCGTCGTCTTCGAGGGCGTCGACGCCGACGGGATCGACCGTGATGTGACGCCGGTCGACGAACTTCCCTACAAAGTCGTCCGCTGTAGCGACGACGACTACCTGACGGTCGACATCGCCGCCGACGGCCACGAGACGACGGTCGACGTCTGGACGCTCCCGGCATACAACCGGCCCGACGGCCCCTGTGCGGACGCCCAGGGCAACGTCCCTCATCCGGAAGGCGACGGCTGTGGCTTCCGGCTCGCGGTCGACGGCACGACGGTCTTTTGGCCCGGTGACACCGATGCCCTCGGCGGCTTTGCCGAACTGGAGGTCTCGCTGCTGTTGGCCAACATCGGCGGGGGCGTGGTGATGGATCGCCACGCGGCCGCGGATCTCGCCGAGGAGATGGACCCCGATCTCGTGGTACCGATCCACTACGACACCTTCGAGTTGCTGGCGGCCGACGACGAGGCTTTCGCCGCCGATGTCGCGGGGCGATCGGTGCCGGTCGCGCTTGACCGGCCGGAGTAAATAAATTAGGCACTGCCTACTCCCGCAAGGCGCAAGGTCGACGCCCCGAGAACACAGCATATGTGGCAGATCATGCCCGCCTACGACTCGCTGGCGGACGCCCGCCAGGGGTTCGCGTGGGATCTCCCCGAGTACTACAATCCCGCACAGGATTTTCTTCGGAACCACGAAGCAGATCGGCCCGCACTGATTTACGAAGCCGCAGACGGCGCGGTGTCGACTCACACGTACGGCGACCTGGATAACCGCTCGGACCGACTCGCTGCCGCACTCGACGACCTCGGCATCGGACCCGGCGACCGTGTGGCGGTCGTCGTGCCACAGAAGCCGGCCAATCCGATCGCCCATCTGGCCAACTGGAAACTCGGCGCGGTCTCGGTGCCGCTCACCGTTCTCTTCGGCCCCGACGCCCTCGAATACCGACTCGTAGACAGCGGCGCGAGCGCGGTGGTGGTCGACCCGGCGGTCCGCGCGGACATCGAGGCAGTCCGCGATTCGTGTCCCGATCTCGACCACGTGATCGAACTCGGCACGTCGGCCGACGGCGAGGCCCATGCCTTCGAGGAACTCGTTTCGGACCATGAGCCCGGCATCGAGAGCCACGAGTCGACGCCCGAGACTCCCTCGGCGATCATGTACACTAGCGGCTCGACAGGCCCGCCGAAGGGCGTGCTCCACAGCCACGCGCTATGGCTCGGGCGGGCGGCCGCGGCGTACAACTACTTCGATCAGGGCCTTGAGGGGTCGACGCTCTGGACACCGGCTGACTGGGCGTGGGGGGCGGCCCTCGGGGGAACGCTGTTCGCGGGGTTCCACTACGGTGCGACAGTCGTCGCGTGGCCGCGGGAGGGGTTCGACCCCGAGGCCGTCTTCGCGTTTCTGGCGCGCCACGACGTGACCCACTCGTTCATGCCGCCGACTGCCCTCCGGATGCTGATGGGCGTCGACGACCCGGTCGACCGGTTCGACCTCTCGTTGGAGACACTGGCGGCGGCTGGCGAACCCCTTACACCGGAAATCATCGACTGGGCCGCCGAGAACCTCGACCACGTGCCGGTCAACGAATTTTATGGCCAGACCGAACTCAACCTCGTCGTCGGCAACTGCTCGCGGTGGTTCGACGCACAGCCCGAAAGCATGGGCCAGCCGCTGCCGGGTTACGAGGTTCGGATCGTCGACCCAGAGGATCCGGACCCAGCCGACCCCCTCCCGCGGGGCGAGGCCGGCGAACTCGCCGTCAAACCGGACGACCGGCGGGTGTTTTTTGACGAGTACTGGAACCTGCCGGAGAAGACCGCCCAGAAGGAGGTCGACGGCTGGTTTCTGACCGGCGATATCGTCGAGCGGGACGCCGAGGGCTACTGCTGGTTCGTCTCGCGGGCCGACGACGTGATCCTCACCAGCGGCTACCGCGTCGGCCCGATGGAGATCGAGAGCGTGCTGCTCGATCATCCGGCCGTCGAACAGGCTGGTGTCGTCGGTATCCCCGACGAGACCCGCGGTGAGGCGATCAAGGCGTTCGTCCAGCCCGCCGAAGCGGGATCGGCGGCGCTCCGTGAGGAACTCAAAACCCTCGTCCGGGAACGGCTCGCCGAGTACGAGTATCCGCGCGAGATCGAGTTCGTCGACACCCTGCCGACGACCACGACCGGCAAGATTCAGCGGCGTGAACTGCGGGACGCCACGGAGTAGTCGGCTACTCGGGATACAGTTCGAGCGTCCGGTCGACCTCGTCGATCCGTCGACACTCCGCGTCGCTGAGGGTCACCTGCCGGGCCGCAAGGTTGGCTTCGAGATGGCGGCGACTGCTGGCTTTGGGGATTGTTACCACATTCGGCTTCGCAAGCAGCCACGCGATCGAGACGGCTTCGGGGGTCGTGTCGTGGGCCTCGGCGATGTCGACCACCGTGTCGACCTCGCGGACGTGCCCACCCGCCAGCGGTGAGTAGGCGACGAGTTGGTAGTCGTGTTTCCGGGCGTCGGCAAGCAGAGCAGTCGACCAGCAGAGCGGATGGAACTCGACTTGATTGGCCGCGATCGGGACCGAGACGTGGCTTCTGGCCGCATCGAGTTGGTCGACCGTGAAGTTGCTCACGCCGATCCCGCCGATGGTGCCGTCGGCGTACAGCTCGGCAAACGCCCCCAGCGTCTCGGCGGGATCGTAGCTGTCGATGGGGCGATGGACGTACAGCAGGTCGATGTGGTCGACGCCGAGTCGCGCACAGCTCTCGGTCGTTGTGGCATGAACGTCGCCGGCTCGCAGGCTGTCGGCCCAGACTTTCGTCGCCACAGTCACCGCCTCGCGGTCGACGTCGCTGGCGGCGAGCCCGTCGCCGACGACGGCCTCGTTGTCGTAAATTTGGGCCGTATCGACGTGTCGGTACCCCACCGCCAGCGCCGTGGTGATCGTCGACGGTTTCTCGATGCCCATCGTGCCCAGCCCGACCGGCGGGAGTGTCATACGCAGGGTGGGAGTGGATGCAGCAAAACACTGTGGTTCGTCGGGGCGACTCAGATCGCCACGACCCACGGGGTGTAGTCGGCGTCGTAGCCGTAGACCGCCTGGAACGCCTCGTCGACGAACATCGCCAGCCGGTTGGGATCCGACCGCGCCGTGATTTTGGCGTGGGTCCCCTCGGCCGTTTCCGGGCTCTCGAGGCTCTCGGCTCGGAACTCGGG
>JAWOEO010000213.1:0-8025 GCA_046482755.1 Halohasta sp.
CCTGAAGCAGACAGAAAAAGCCGATAATCGCTTACCTGCAGGTCGTTTGTTCCTTCCGCCCTGCCCCCGGCCGGGGAGAGGATAGATGACACTTCCGGAAGATGCGCGATCAAGGCGCTCGGGAAAAGCGGGCTGTCCCCGGAAACACCGGGGCAGCTCACCACCACCTCGTCGGCGGATGCGAGAACCGAGGCGCAGACCGGAGATATCAGTCGATCGGGGGTTCAAATCCCTCCGTCCCCATTCTGATATTGAGTGTTTCTTTATCGAAGGTAAGCCTTCCAGCCGAAGGCCCGTCTTCGGAGCTGTCGCATGGCGGTTTGCTGAGACACTAACCGATAGGCTCGGCCCTCGGAGTTCAGGATGAATCGTGAGTCGACCCCAACCGACGTGCTCGCTGGCGGCAAAGTACGATCCGTCTATGAGTCGAACAAACGGTCCCTGAAGTCTTCCTACGTTTTTTTATCGAACACGGGGCGTGGTATCGTATGGTTGCGCCGTCGACACGCTGGTCCGTCTACGCCGGCAGCACCCTGCTCCTCGCCGGTGCCGTGGTGGTGGCCCCGCTGGGGATCATCGCCGAGACGCTCTTCACAGTACTCGGGCTCCCGACGGGCGATACGATCCTCCTGTTGCCCGGATCCGCCGCGGTTCTGGGGGGCGTCGTCTGGTGGGCCGTCGTCGAACGCCGGGCGGCCGATGACTACCCTTCGGGGGGAGCCGCAGGGATCCTGACTGCGCTGCTCACGGTCGGCTTCTGGACGCTGCTCGTGGCGGTCGTCTACGGCCCCGGCGTGGTGCTGGTCGACGAGACCCGCCTCGTGATCGGGGTCGTCCTCGCGGTCACGACGCCAGCCGGGGCCGCCGTGTTGCTCGCCGTGATGTATGCACGACGCCGGATTCACAACGACCCGGCCGGCGGCTCGGAGGCTACCGTAGAGTAACGACAGTCGACAGCAAAATTTCTGTGTCGGATCCTACGCCTTCTGTGCGACGCGCACGACCGTCCCGCGGTGGATCGCAAACAGCCGACCATCCCGGTTGAGCAGCCTGATGGGCCCGACGGTCACCGACTCGCCGGCATCGGGCAGCGGAACGTCGACGGCCCGTACCGACTCGTTGGTGACGTTTCTGAGGACGATCTGCTCGTCGGCATCGTCGGTTTCGTTCGCGGGTTCGTCGGTGTCGGTCCCGTTCGCCGAGGGGCTGTCGCCCCCATCAGTGGCGTTCCCGCCGGTGTCGGTCGCATTGGTCGACTCGACCGGCACGATGTCGACGCCGAACCGCTCGGTCGTCGCGTTGATCGCCAGCCGGTGGCCGGCGACCACGGGTTCTGCACGGGCGGTCCCCGAGGCGAAGACGGGTCGGCTCTCGTTGTCGTGGGTGAGTGAGATACGATAGGCCGTTTCCCCACCGGTAGCCTGCCAGCCGCTGCGGGTGGCGGTCACCGTCTCCTGCCAGCCGGGGCCGCCGAGCCGGACGGTCGACCGGCCGTCGGACGTCAGTTCGCCGGTCGTGGTATCGGTCGACCAGATGTGGCGGTCGGTGTTGCGGACGATCACCCCCGAGGTGTTGTAGCCGTCCCGATCGCCGGCCAGCGCCGCGGGGATCACGCTGAGTTGGCCGTCGGGGACGTTCTCGCCGTAGGTGACCTCGTAGCCCTCGATCTCGATTGGATCGCCCGGCAGGGGAGCGTCGCCGGCGGTCGTGAGGTTGACCGGGACCGCCGGGCCGACGACGACCGCACAGGCCATGACGACGATCACGAGGGCGGCCTGCCGGTGGGTGACCGAACCGAACTCGCCGAGTCGATCGCGGGTGGCCGCGTCGACCGCCGAAAACAGCGGCCGATCACGGGCGACGACGCCGTAGGTCACGATCGCCACGAGGCCGAACACCAGCGCCAGCCCGACCGCCCGGTAGAGCACGTAGGTCTCCTCGCCGCGGAACCAGTAGACCGCCCACAGCGATCGGGAGACCGCGAACAACAGCACGCCGGCCCAGACGTGGATCGCCGGCGGCGGCGACTCATCGCGGAGTCGAAGCAGCCCGATCCCGATCACGACGCCGAGCAGAAAGCCCAGCGCGTGGCCCTGGATGGCGATGGAGGAGAACCATGGCGTGCTGTAGCTGGCCTCGGCGACCGCTACCTGTTGGGGGGTTTGGATCGCCTCAAGCAGGCGTCGGAGGACCCCTTGGCCGACGCCGGCGACGACCGTGAGAATCGGGTAGCGAACGATGGCGAAGCCGGCGAAGGCGAAGACGGTCGTCGAAAAGCCGATCACTGGCCCCAGCGCCACCAACGTGCTGGCGACGCCGAACAGCACGACCGCCGCCGGGAAGACGACGAGCGCGCGGCCGACCGGACGGCTCCGGAGTCGACCGAGCGGCCCCGAGGGCTGGCGGTCGGTGTAGTGGCCCCACCAAAACTCCGCCAGCGATCCGAAGACCAGCGTTCCCAACAGGTTCCCCGTGAGGTGGCCGAGGTTCGCGTGGGCGAAGCCGGCGACGACCATGCCGGTCGGATCGAAGTAGCTCCAGGCGCGGAACGGCAAGACGACCGGATCGTCGGGCGTCGAGAGGCCGGCCTGCAGGCCGTAGTAGACCGCAAGGAGAAGGCCGCAGACGACGAGTGTGCCCCACGGGATGCCGTAGTACAGCCGGTCGCTCAGTGGGTCGACCAACCGGGCAGGCCGGGGGGAAAGCGCCAACAGCGTGCCGACCGCCAGCAGGAGGACGGCAAACAGGAGGAGTCGCTGGAGCGGCAGGCCGGCCAGCAGCGAATCGGCGGCCGCGGCGAGCAGCGTGGGGCCGCCAGCGACGCCGGACATTACTGGCGGGCGCGGGGCGTCGACACGGCTACAGTTTGCTCTCGGCGTCGTCGGCCAGTTCCTTCATCCGCTTGCCGACCCGGCCGGCGTTCGAGAACTCGTCTTCGCTCATCGCGGTTGCCAGCGCGTTGCCGAGGACGAAAACGGCGTGTTTGTGCTCGGTTTTGGATTTGTGGACGTGGTCGGGCTCGACACTCAGCTCGTCGTAGGGGTCGAACAGCGAGGAGTCGACCGACTCCTGGGCGCGGAAGCTCTCCATGATGGTGACCATCTCCTCGTGGAGCTCCAGCAGTTCGTCTTTGTGCATGGCTGCCCGTATGAACGGTCGGAAGTTAAGGGTTGTTGGGTGACTATCGCACAGGACGGGTTAGAAGACGTACTCGTCGTCGTGGCCCATCATGCCGTCGTCTTCGAACCCCGAGCCGGAGCCCGAGCCGGGCTCGTCGTCCATCGGACCGCTCGTCTTGTAGGCTTTCATCCCGGTCGACAGCAGGTTCTCGATCGCCTCCTCGCGGTTGAGGAACTCGCCTTGGTCGACCAGCTGAGCGATCTGCATCTCTAGGTGTTCGGGGATGTTGATTTCGACTTTCGGCATCTGAACGTGCTGGAGTTACCGGAGTGCCCATTTAAAACCTCCGGCGTTCCCAACCGGCTGTGTATCGGGGTGTGGCGGTATATATACGGCCACCGAACACCTCCGTCGTGTATGGTCCACGACGTGACCGATCTGTACACCGAGTTCGGCGACGAGCGGCTGCCGCCGGGCCAACAGCGAACCGACGGCTTCCCCGTGCTCTCGAAGAGCGGCACGCCCGCGGTCGACCCCACCGACTGGCGCTTCGAGGTCTTCGGCGCGGTCGACGAACCCCTTGAGTTGTCCTTCGAAGAGTTTCAGGAACTCCCCAGTGCAACCCAGCGACAGGACTTCCACTGTGTGACCGGCTGGAGCAAGTTCGACTGCCAGTTTACCGGTGTCTCGTTCCCGACGGTCGCCGAGCGGGCGGGCGTCGACGACGCGGCGAGCCACGTCCTGTTTCACTCGGCGGACGGCTATACGACCGACCTCCCGCTTGCGGACTGCTTGCGGGATGAGGTGCTGTTCGCCTACGGCTACGACGGCGACGATCTGCCTGCGGACCACGGCGGCCCGTTGCGCGTCGTCACCCCCCACAAGTACGCCTACAAGGGTGCGAAGTGGGTGACCGGCGTGGAGTTGCTGACCGAACGGGAGCCGGGCTACTGGGAGCAGCGCGGCTACTCGTCGACGGCCGATCCGTGGGCCGAAGCGCGCTACGGGTGGGGATCGTAGCGGTACGGCTCGGCCGTCGACCGATAGTCACCCTCAAGAGTCCGGAGTCCCGACTGGTTCCCAATGGAGTCGCCGCGCGCTGCCGACTGCCGGCTCGTGAGCCGGTCGGTGCGGCTCGAAGCCGGATCGCCGTCGTTTCGGGCGGTTCTCGCCGCACTGGATCGGCCACGGACCGTCTGGGACGGGGTGGGGGAAGCCACGGTGCTCGCCGGCGGCGCGGCGGCGACGCTTACCGCGGCGGGCCCCGACCGGTTCGACCAGATTCGCGAGGCCGCCGAGGCGCTGTTTTCGTAGGGTGATGTCCACGCCGGCACCGAGGCCGCCTGTCCCCGACTGTTCGGCGGCTTTACGTTCCACGCCGAGGGCCCTGCCGGCGACGCGGCGACCGTCGACACCGATGACGACGCCACCGATCCCGCAGCCCCCACCGACGACGGGTCGACCGCGCCGTGGGCAGCGTTCCCCGACGCGCGGTTCGTCTTCCCCCGTGTGCAGGTGACGATCACCGACCGGGGGCCGTGGCTGACGGTCAACGCGGTTGGCCCCGACGCCTCGGTCGACGCGGTCGAAGCGCGGATCGAGACCGAACGCGAGCGGCTCGGCTCGCTGCCGGCGGCGGCCCCCGAGACCCCACAGCCGGGAATCGACGGCCGCCGGCGGACCACCACCCCCGAGTCGTGGCGGACGGGCGTTACGACGGCCACCGACCGCATCAAGGCGGGGGCCCTCCGGAAGGTCGTCCTCGCCCAAGCCTTGGAGGTCGACCTCGCCGCGGACCTCGAAGTCGGCGACATCCTCTCGCGGCTCAGCGAGAAATACCCTTCCTGTACCCGGTTCCTCGTTGAGCCGGCAGGGGCCGACCCGCCGGCGTTCTTCGGGGCGACCCCCGAGCGGCTGGTCTCGCTGCGGGGTCGAACCGTCGAGACAGACGCGCTGGCGGGGACGACGGGCCGGGGGGAGACCCCCGCCGAGGACGAGTGGCTCGCCGAGGAGCTGCTGGCCGACGCGAAGAACGCTCACGAGCACGAACTCGTCGCCGAGACGATCCGCGAGCAGTTGGCTCCCTTTGCCGCGTCGGTGTCGACCGGCGACCGGCAGGTCAAGCGGCTTGCGACGGTCCAGCACATCCACACCCCGATCACCGCCGAGTTGGCCGCCGACACCCACGTCCTGTCGCTGGTCGAGGCGCTGCATCCAACCCCCGCGGTCGGCGGGCTGCCGCCGGACGCGGCGCTTGAAACCATCCGGGAGACCGAGCCCTTCGATCGTGGGTGGTATGCCGCCCCGATCGGCTGGGTCGACGCCGCCGGCAACGGCACCTTCGCCGTCGGCCTCCGGTCGGCGGTGGCGACCCGGCGGCTGGCCACCCTGTTTGCCGGGGTGGGGATCGTCGGCGACAGCGACCCCGACCGGGAGTGGGACGAGGTCGAACTCAAGTTCCGGCCGATCCTCGACGAACTCGAACGCGACTAACAGCGGAGTGGGTGATCCGGTCGACGCCGTGGTGTGGCCCCGAGCGTCGACCTCCCGGAACGGGCTCTCCGGATCTGTTGACAGACTCGATTAATGGCGGGTTTCACGCGTTGTGCTGAATACAGGGCGCGAATCAGTTACTCGACAATCGTTCGGAGCGTCTCCTCGGTCAACAGCGTGGTAAATCCGAGCGCCTCAGTTGTCATCCAGCCGAGAAAACCGACGTACATTGCGAGGAGTATGTATCCCTCTTCGGTGCTGAGTTCGAAGTCCGTCGCAGCTAAAACCACGACGACGAGAGTGGTGTAGAACAGGAATAACAGCAACGGCACCGACGTGAGGAAATCGATGGAGACACCGCCGGCGAGGATGACGCCGATGGGCAGCGCCGCGACGAGATTGAATGTGTTCGTCCCGAATACGTTCGCGACCGCCGCCCGCTGGTCGCCGGCCTCGCCCATCTTCACGCCGACGAGCAGGTCTGGAAACGAACTCATCGCTGACAGCACAGTCACGGATATCAGGAACGGGGGCGCGCTGAGCGCCTCCGAGACCTGCAACGTCATGCTGACCATTGACTCGACACCAACGAGCACGATGACCAACCCGGCCACGAACAGCCCCACCTGCTTTGGAACATTTGTCGACTCCGTCTTCTTTTGCCCCGATGTGCCGCTCTTGCCGCCGACCAGTAAGACGACGTATACGCCGTACAACACTAGCAGGCCGACACCCATCTGTGGGGTGATCTGCGCGCGTTGCTCTCCGGCGGTTCCGAGGACGCCGAGCGCGATCACGCCGAAAAGGCCGAGAACGGCGACCGTGTAGAAGATGGCGTCGCGGTAGACGATCCCCTGTGTCGTCGTCGTGTCGCCGCTCGTGATAGTGACAGCACTCGGGATAACCAGGATATTGAACACCGCCGTCCCAATGAGTGCTCCGGCGCCGACGCCAAACTCGCCGAGTACAAGCACCGAGATAATGATGATCGCGAGTTCGGGAAAGGATGTCGCGGCCGCGACGATGAGTCCACCCTGGACGGCCTGGGAGACACCGAAGTGGTCGCTGATCTTTGATGTTGTCGACTCGACGATGTTCGCGCCTCTCCAAGTCAGCAGGAACCCAATCGTGCCCAATACGATCCAAACAGCTAGCGACTGATCTCCGATGAGCTCCTGAAATACTGTCACGTTATGCTTCTGTGTTTGTGGGTGATTATTGCTTTCGGAGGGCAAAAGCACATCGCCCCTGATTCAGGAGAACCTGTTTTTTCGCATCGGAAGTGTTCTGGTAAACTCATCCTCTGAATCTTGCACGCTGATCCTGTCGATTCTTAAGCACTTCAACAGAACCAAATCTGGATCTCGATCGCATATAATCCCGTATTTTTGTACCCGGAGACCGATCGATCGCGTATGAAAGACCGCGTTCGTGCGCACGTGTTCGTCTCAGGCACTGTCCAGGGAGTGTTCTACCGCGTGTCAACCCGCGATGCCGCTCGCGACCGCAAAGTCGATGGATGGGTAAAAAACCTTCCTGACGGCCGGGTTGAGGCTGTTTTTGAAGGTACTCGTGAGGCCGTCGAGTCGATGATCGAGTGGTGTCACACCGGCAGCGATCGGGCGATCGTCCAAGATGTCGAGGTATCGTTCGAAGAGCCAGAAAAAATCGAAGGGTTCGAGATCCGGCGGTGAGAACGATAGCCGAGCGATCTCGTCGGTAGCACAGCATCGATGTCACCAGTAAGAGTGTCATCTGACCAACCTATAGTAGCGTTTGCAATTATCCTCCCACTTCAATTCAGAATCTGTTGGAATAGCCTCTCTCGAATCAGATATGGTGATGGCTGCTGAAAAGAGTTGCAAACGCTACTATAGCGTCGACGACCATGCTCCGCTAGTGAATTATTTCCTCGAGCGAGCGGATTAGACTAGGGGTATTATTTTATGATTTGAGTCTTTTGTTGTATATATGGTCAATGATACAACAGTAAATAAGTTGATGACTACATCATTAGAGACTATTTCACCAGATACAAAAATTGATCACGCTGCAGCGACCTTGCTTACCCAAGAGGCAGGTTCACTGGTAGTTTTGAACGATGAAGCCCACATTTCAGGCATACTGACCTGTACCGATCTCGCAGAAGTAGTCGCGAATAACAGCTCCGCAACAAGTACGACCGTTGATGAGTATATGACTACCGAGGTAGTCACGATTTCTCCAGAGGAATCGATCCAGGACGCGGCTGTCAAAATGATAACGCAAAAAATCCAACACCTCCCGGTCACGGATAGCGAAGATGAAATGATCGGTATGCTCTCAACGACGGATATTACCAATCACCTAACATACATGGGGAGCTCCGAGACCGATTAATTCGTTCGCCTCCCAGCACGTACGTTCAACCGT
>JAWOEO010000274.1:0-12355 GCA_046482755.1 Halohasta sp.
GCGTCGTCGACCAAACCGACCGCGGCTACATAACCCGAGGTGATGCGAACCCGTTCACCGATCAGGATGGCGACGAACCCCCGGTTAAAGAGCCGCAGATTGTCGCCAAAGCCCTCCAAATCAACGGTGATGTAGTCGTCGTTCCTCATTTGTGGGCGCTGATCGAAGGGATCCAGTCCGCACTTGAACTCATCCAGCGACAACTCGCCTCGCTGCTCGGCACGTCGTCAGTCCTCGGTGCTCAAACGCTCGGATATTTCATTTTTGCTGCCACTCTCATCTGGTATGCGGTCGCTGAGTGGCGTGATCGAAGGGGTACCCAGCGCGATCGAACCACGTCTCGTGAGGTGGGGACGAACACTCGCCTCGTCGTTGGTCTCTTTGCGATGTTGTTGGTTCTCGCTGCCACTGCAGCGATGGTTGGGCCCGCCGGACCTCAGGAGTATGACATCGTCAGCGCGGAGTTCGAGTCCGACAAACCCACAGTGATCCCGCAGGGCGAGTCGACCAACCTGACCTATCCCGTCGACAACGGCGGGCTCGTCCCGGTCGTCAGCTATCTCGACGCCGGCAGCGAGGGCGTCGCAGTCGCTCCCCACGAAACACGCGTCGGCCCGCGGAGCGTAGCCAACGCGACAGTAACGTTGCAGGCCCCGCCGGAGACCGGCCACTACCGACGCTACGTCGTCGAACACCGCTATCTCGCCGTCCTTCCGTCGCCAGTGATACGCGGGCTGTATACGATCCATCCGTGGGCCCCCATCGTCGTCATCGACGCCATGATCGGCCTCCCGTTCTACCGTCTCGGCGTGGGACTCGTCGGGACGGGACGGGTTCGAGACCGGAGCCGCGACCGCGGCGACCGTCTGTCGACACGGCTCCGCCGGGCAGTAGGCAGCTTATACTCGAAGTAGGGATTGTCTAACTAACTGAAACGATGGGACAGCTATCGTATGGTCGACTGGCAACTACGGCTTCGGGCTGCTCTCGAAACGCAGTTCACGATCATCCTGACCGTCTTGGTCGTGCTCGCGCTGTTGGGTGGGTGGCTGACCTACACCGCACACGCCGCTCCTGAACCGGCGACCGAACAGCAGGTGACCGCCTGGGAGCTCACTGGTAACTTTTCGCATAGTGCAACGGTCGACAGGCCGAACTCGTTGTACGAGGAGGGAACGACACTCACCGACCAGCCCATCTACTTCACGCGTCTCTCGCCCCAACTGGATGGAGTGTTCTCCACGTCGTACGACGCGCGGGAGCGTGGAACGCTGAATCAGACCGTCTCGCTCACACTGGTGCTCCGGAGCGTCGAGGACGACGAGGCCGAAGAGCCAACGGTGTACTGGGAGCGAACGGAACCGCTCGAGACACGGACTGTCGACGCCGTCGATCCCGACCAGCGGGTTCGTGTGCCGTTTTCACAGAACATGAGCGACGTCCGGGCGGAGATCGAACGGATCCGCAACGAGGTCGGTGGCTCACCGGGACAAACTGAGGTACTCGTCCGCGCGACGGTCCGCTCGACGGGGACTGTCAACGGGAACCCGGTACGTGAGCGTGAGACGTTCACCTTGCCGGTGACCGTCGATGCTGACGGCTACCGGGTCGACGGGACGGATCCAACGGTCGAATCCTACGAGACCTCCCAAACGGTCAGCGCCGGCCAGTCCGGCGGCCCACTCCAAACCATCGGCGGCCCGGCGCTGATCCTGATCGCGATTGGCTCGATCGGGGCGCTCACGAGTGTGGGCCGAGAGGAACTCACCGAGGCTGATCGGGCGTTGCTGGCGTACGAGGAGGATCGTGCGGCGTTCGACGAGTGGATTTCGACGATCAGACTTCCCGAAGAGGTCTTCGATGGGCCACAGGCCGAGGCGGCCTCACTGGGCGAACTCGTCGACTTCGCCATCGATACGAACAACAGCGTCATCGAGGATCCCGACACCGAACAGTACTACGTACTCCACGACGACTATCTCTACACCTACCGGCCGTCGGAACCCGTAGCACGACTGTCGAACGGAGAACACCCGGTCGGCGATGCCGAAGACACACCCGCTGACGAATCGCCGGACGACCCCGACGAGTAGATACCCTCGAATATCGGGTCCCGCTACCGTCGACCGGCGGGTTCCGACTCGGCCCGACCGGGCCAACTGGCCTTCCAGACGTTCGATCGCCCCCCGATACGTTGAAGCTGGAGCCGCACCAGCTTGCCCGGTTCGAGATCGGCCAACTCCTCCCGAAGGCTGTTGTCCTCGTAGTCGACGACCTGAAAGACCCGGTTGGCCGACGGTGCTAACAGATTAATTGCATTATTGGCATTCATACTCCGCAAAACTCGGAACTCCCTCGATTTATCGAGCGTGTGCTTCATGTGTAGACACTATATCGGTCTTTTGTGAAAAATCTTGTGCTAAATCCGGGGCTACTCTGGGAGGACTTCAACCGTCTTAGCCAATCGGTTGGTTACCTGTTAATTGTGGATCGGCGTCGACTGGGGTATGTGTGCCCGACAGCCGGGTGGCCTACTCGTCGAAGTCGCCCCGTCGATTCATCCGCAACCCCTCTCAGCCGCCGTGCTTCCGATACCACACCCGCTCGCCGATCGGAGAGGCTCCTTCGTCGATATCCAACCGGCTGACGAATAGCTCTTGAATGGCGAGTGTCACCACGAGTTCGACGGTCTCGCCCTCGTCAGCCGACACGGTGACCACACAGTGGCCGTCCCGTTGGTCGACTGTTTCGATGGTTCCGGTCGACCAACGGTCGCGATCATGGGTTGGTTGTCTGGCGTGGATGCGGTCATGGGTCATACGAAATGTACGGTCCAGCTAGTATCTGTGGCTGTCTATCCTGTTACAACCGCTCGTTGGGGACACGGACAACTGCTGTTCTCAGTCCCGCATCTCGAAAACGGACACACCTATTGGCCGAAGTCGACTCGCCCCACGTCGTCGTCCACGAGACTCGGATGGGTGCGTTGTTGGGCGTCGTGTGGCTCGGCGAAGTACTCCTGCATGGCCGCCCGCGATTCGGCCTGGCGGGCTGCCTGTTCGGTGGCGTCGATCTCCTCGCAGCCCGGCGGCACCTCACGGCCGCGGTCGGTGAAGTACCCCTTGGGGACGACCCAGTCGTTGTAAAAGGGGATTTCGGCGTCGTGGATCAGGGTGATCGCCGTCTTCGCGCCGTCGCCCGCCGAGATCACGGCCTGATGGTAGCGTTCGGTGACCCGCCCGGCGACGTAGAGCCCCTCGACACCGGTGCGGCCGTGGCCGTCCTCATCGACGTACTGCTTTTGTCCGGCCGCCCGGACGTCGACGTCGAAGCCGTCGAGGAAGTCGGCGTCGGGGAAGGAGGCGACGATCACCCGATCGGCGAGGATCTCGCGGGACTCGCCGTCGGTTTCGGTGGTGGCGACGAATCCCTCGTCGAGACTCCCGGCGAGGTCGATCACGCGGGCCGACTGGAAGGACGCGCCGTTGCGCGTCGCCTGTGATTTGAGCAGCTCGCCGAACAGCCGCGGGTTGACGCCCGCGGGGAATCCGGGGACGTTTTCGAGATGGCCGTTTCGGTTGATCACCGACTCGCCGTCGTTGACGACGAGCGTCTCGATCCCCGCCCGTGCGGTGAACGTCGCGGCCATGAGCCCGGCGACCCCGCCGCCGACGATCAGCAGTTCGTGGCTTCCGGTGGCCCGGTCGACCGATTCGTCCGTCGTAGTCGTCTCCGCTGACATACCGCCCGCTTCGGACGGTACCGTGTAGAATCTCGTGGTTCGGTTGTCGAATCGATCCCGCCGGCGTCGACCCGGAGCTTCATAGGGAATGGCGACTTATGCCCGCCAATGGCTCAGGCCGGGAATCAGGAACTCACCGATCGGTTTATTCAGTTCTATCGGAACTACTACCGCGAGGAGATCGGCACGCTCGCCCAGCAGTACCCCAACGAACGGCGCTCGCTCTACGTCGACTACGACGATCTCTACCAGTTCGACCGCGACCTCGCCGAGGACTACCGCACTCAACCCGACCAGATCAACGAGTACGCCGAAGAGGCCCTCCGCCTGTACGATCTGCCCGCCGACGTGAAACTCGGCAACGCCCACGTCCGGCTGCGGAACCTCCCCGACTCCGTGGACATCCGTGGCATCCGCGTCCACGACAACCACATCGGCAAACTGGTCTCGGTGCAGGGGATCATCCGCAAAGCAACCGACGTCCGACCCAAAATCACGGATTCGGCCTTCGAGTGCCAGCGCTGTGGGACGATGAACTACATCCCACAGGAGGACGGCGACTTCCAGGAACCCCACGACTGTCAGGGCTGTGAGCGTGAAGGCCCGTTCAAGATCAACTTCGACCAGTCGGAGTTCGTCGACGCCCAAAAGCTCCGCGTTCAGGAGAGTCCCGAAGGCTTGCGGGGCGGCGAAACCCCCCAGAGCATCGACATCAACATCGAGGACGATATCACCGGCAAAGTCACTGCGGGCGATCACGTCACCGTCGTCGGCGTCCTCCATATCGAACAGATGGACGGCAACGACGGCAAGTCCTCCCTCTTTGATCTCTACATGGACGGCGTCTCGGTCACCATCGAGGACGAGGTCTTCGAGGATATGGACATCGACCAGGAGGATATCGTCGAGATCACCGAGCTCTCGAACGAGCCGGACATCTACGAGAAGATGGTCGCCTCGGTCGCACCCTCGATCTACGGCTATGACGAAGAGAAGCTGGCAATGATCCTCCAGCTGTTTTCGGGCGTGACCAAAGAACTCCCTGACGGCTCGCGGATTCGTGGCGATCTGCATATGCTCCTTATCGGTGATCCGGGTACTGGTAAGTGCGTTTCAGGCGACACGAAAGTCACGCTGGCTGATGGCTCTGAGCCCGTGATTCGGGAACTCGTCGACTCGAATCTGGACGATCCAAAACCGGTCGACGACGGCGTGTGGGATCACGTCGACATCGCGGTCCCAACACTCCAGCAGGACGGGACACTCGGAACAGGTCACGCGACGAAAGTTTGGAAACGTGAGGCCCCCGAGCAATTGTACCGGATCACGACCCAGACGGGATCATCGGTAACGGTTACTCCATCACATCCGCTGTTCGTCCAGCAGAACGGCCAGTTTATACCAACCCGTGCCGAAGACCTCTCTGTCGGTGATTTTGTTGCAGTTCCACAGACGATTCCAAGCGACGGATCCGATGTACTTGAAGCGACGTATCGAGAATCTCGGTCATATAATGCAGTCGAATTATCACTGCCGGACAGGTGGACCCCCGAGTTAGCCCGCTTGCTCGGATACATTGTCGCAGAGGGATACGTTGAGCAGCGCGAGAACAATACTGGTTTCGTTTCGATCACAAATAACGACGAGAAGGTCTTAGCCGATGCTACACAGACGCTTTCTGATCTTGGATTGAATTCCACGGTTCGAGAACCACACGCCGCGAAAGATGCGAAGGAACTCATGTGTTCGTCAGGGGAGTTCGTAAGCTTCCTTGCGCACTGTGACAGCAAACTGCTCACTGGCTCGGACACACAGCGAGTACCACCCGCAATTCAGCGTGCGTCAGTCGAAATCAAAGCCGCATTCCTCAAAGCGTACATTGAGGGCGAAGGACACGTTTCAACAACCCAACGAGAGATTTCAGTTGCCTCGATGAGTCGTGATCTGTTGGCAAACGTCCGAAGCCTGCTGCTCTCGATCGGCATCTCTTCGCAGCTTGCAGAACGGCAGAACGGCAGTTACCGACTCCGAATCAGTGGAGACCAATTCAAACGGTACGTCGACGAGGTCGGATTTATTACAGACCGGAAAACGCAGGCTGCACTGGAACACGATAGTACAGCGAGCAATACAAACCGCGATGTAGTGCCGAATATCGGGACCGAGCTCAAACGAATCCGGGAGGCGCTTGAACTCCCACAGGCTTCGTGCAACCTTCCACGAAGCACGTATCAGCATTATGAGCGAAACCGACGAAATCCAAGCCGTAATGCGCTCTCACGCGTTGTATCTGCATTCGAAGATGCGATATCAGACACAACCACTGAACAGACTGCCATAGCTTCTGACGGTGGTGTCGACAGCCTCACACGGGATGTCGACGCGCTACGACAGTTGGCTGACGGTGACGTTGGATGGGATAAAATTGAGACGATTGAGACAGTCACTCCCGACGACGACTGGGTCTACGATCTGGAAGTCGAGGGAACTCACAACTATCTCACGAATAACGTTATTTCGCACAACTCCCAGATGTTGTCGTATATCGAGAACATTGCGCCACGATCCGTCTATACGTCCGGCAAAGGCTCCAGTTCAGCCGGTCTCACGGCTGCAGCTGTTAGAGACGACTTCGGCGACGGCCAGCAGTGGACGCTCGAAGCTGGTGCGCTCGTGTTGGCCGATAAGGGAATCGCAGCAGTCGACGAACTCGACAAGATGCGGTGTGTTACTGGTGACACAGATGTTGCTGTCGCGGATGGTCCAAATCGGTCGATCAGCGAACTCGCCCAACAGGCAGCAGCGACCGGAGAGATCGAAGCTCTCGAAAACGGGCGGACGATCCGTGATGTGGATCTGTCCGTTCGGACGATGACTGAAATCGGAGCCATTGTCGACAGGCCAGTAACCGCAGTCCATCAGTACGAGGCCCCATCGGAACTGATCGAGGTCGTTACGGACACTGGCGACCGGCTTCGGTCGACCCCTGATCATCCGTTCTTTGTCTCGAAAACCGGCTCGGTTACTGAACGCAGTGCAGAGGACCTCTCGGCTGGTGACCGAACATTCACACCAGCCAGCGACTCCGCTGCTGTCACTGATGGTGGATCTGTCGCTACCAAATCAGCAGGGAGTGTCACCCTCCGTGATGTCAAACCGGCGGAAATTGTCGAGGTGAGCCGGATCGAAAACACGGACTGGGAGTATGTCTACGACCTCACCGTCGAAGGAACGCACAACTTCATCGCTAATGGGATGGTTGTCCACAACTCCGAGGACCGTTCGGCGATGCACGAGGCGCTCGAACAGCAGAAGATCAGCATCTCGAAGGCTGGCATCAACGCCACACTCAAATCCCGGTGTTCGCTCCTCGGCGCGGCCAACCCCAAATACGGCCGGTTCGATCAGTACGAACCTATCGGCGAGCAGATCGATCTCGAACCCGCGCTCATCTCGCGGTTCGATCTCATCTTCACGGTGACCGATACCCCGGATCCCGACCACGACGGCAAGTTGGCCGATCACATCCTCACGACCAACTACGCCGGCGAGTTGAACACCCAGCGGGCCAACGTGCCGACCTCGGAGTTCACCCAAGAGGAGGTCGACTCGGTCACCGAGGAGGTCGCCCCCGAGATCGACGCCGAACTCCTCCGTAAGTACATCGCCCACGCCAAGCGCTCCTGTTTCCCGACGATGACCGACGAGGCCAAGGCGACCATCCGCGATTTTTATGTCGACCTCCGCTCGAAGGGGGCCGACGAGGACGCTCCGATCCCCGTCACCGCCCGAAAGCTCGAAGCGCTCGTCCGGCTCGCCGAGGCCAGCGCACGGGTTCGACTCTCGGATACGGTCGACGCGGCGGACGCCGAGCGGTCGGTGTCGATCGTTCGGTCGTGTCTGCAGGATATCGGCGTCGACCCCGAGACGGGACAGTTCGACGCAGACGTCGTCGAGACGGGGACCTCGAAAACCCAGCGCGACCGAATCAAGAACGTCAAGGGACTGATCGCCGAGATCGAAGACGAGTTCGAGGAGGGCGCGCCCGTCGACGAGGTGCTCGAACGCGCCGGGGAGATCGGGATGGACGCCTCGAAAGCCGAACAGGAGATCGAGAAGCTTCGGCGGAAGGGTGATGTCTACGAACCCCGGCAGGGCCACCTCCGGACGACGTGACCCACACCGTACTGCCCGCAGCGACCCCGGCGCTCCCACCACACGAACGCCGGTCCTGAACCGGACCGCTCAGGTCGAACAGCTGTCGAGACACTGCTCAACCTGCGCGAGAACCCACGCGAGCGGGTCGCGGTCCCGTTCGGGAAGGGTGTCGTCGGCCAGCCCTGCCCGACAGCGCTCGGCGAGCAGCGAGAGCTGTGCCCGCGTCGGCTGTCGACCGGTTTCGAGCCGCGACCGCAGCTGCGAACCGATGAGCAGCCGGTCGACCTCGGTTTGCGAGTCTGGGTCGTCGTGGGTCCGAATCCAGCGTTCGACTGCCGCGTGGGCCGCCCATTGCTCCGCACGCGACAGTTTCGGACGCTCACACAGCCGCTTTTCATGTGTTGACATATCTCACCCTCCCATCCGAAAATTGTTCTCTAGCGATACTAATACTTTCGCTACCGATATCAGACTGCGATAATTGGGTCGGTGCGATCAGTCGTGGGCGGGGATGCCGTAGTCGGCGAGTGTCCGTGCGAAGGCGTCGTGGGTCTGGCCGGCGCGGGTCGCTGCCTGCCCGAAGGTGAGGGTTCCACAGCGGTACAGTGTCAGTGCGGTCAGCAGGCCGTTCGTTGCCATACACACTATACAGACACCATGTATCTAAAGCTTCTGTGAGATTCAGTGCCATACTACCGGGCCAAATTGGTTCAAAGATATACGAATATTCGATTTTATTTGGATTTAGTTTGTGTTTCTGTTTTCGTGCTGTGACGGCGGCGTCGACCAACAACAGAGCTAAGACGGTTCGGGAGTGAGTTGGCGTATGGATCGACAGAAGTTCATGGCGATCTTCTTCACCGTCATGATGCTCGGCTCGATGCTCGCCTACGGCGCGACCCTTATCTAGTTCAGCCGTCGCCCCAGACATCCGACAGCGGGTGGTTCTGTCGGCGGTCGGCGTCGGATTCGGTTCGCGTCCGTCCGGCCTGCCGTCCGGAGCGACTACTTCGGGCGGCCGGCCCGCCGTCGACGCCGGCGAGGGCCGCGGCCGGATCGAAGTCTGGAAGCTCGGGCTGCGAGAGCCGGTCGACCTGCTGTCGGAACCACGGCGGGGTGTCGCTTTCGGCGCGCTCGAAGAGGTCCAACAGGCTCGCATCCGCCAGATACGTCGCACCGTAGTCGTCGGGTGCACGAACTACCCGCCCGCAGGCCTGAATCACCGTTCGGAGGGCGGTTCGGTGGTACCACGCCCACTGGCCGTCCTCCAGCCGGCGGGCGACCCGCGAATCGTTCGTGTTCAGATAGGGTGCCTTACACAGCACCTGCCAGCGGGCGAGGTCGCCCTTGAGATCGAGGGCTTCCTCCATCTTCACTGAAACAAACAGTTCTGGATCGCTGCTGGCCTTCCACGCCTCCAGTTCGGCGTCTCTGTTCTCCGTGTCGTGGACCCTGACCCGCGGGCCGACGCCGAAGTCGGTGAGGTGGTCGACCAACTGCTCGGCGATAGCATACGAGTGGGCGTGGATCAACCCCTTCTCATCCGGATGACGGGCCAGCAGCCGGACGATGAGTCGAGCGATCTTCGGGATCGTCTCCTCGCGGTGTTCGTAGGTCATCTTCCCCTGTGTCACGTCGTACAGCGGGCGGTTCTCGACGGGGAACGTGTGGTCGACGTCGACCAGCGCGACCCGGTCGGGATCGAGGCCGACCTGTCGACAGAACGCGGCCTTGTTGAGGATCGTCGCCGACAGCAGCGCAAATTTCTCGCCGCGGTCCCAAACCGTGTGATGGAGGTAGCGGGCGGGATCAAGCGGTTTGATCGTGATCGCGGTCCCGCCCCGCCGGGTTGGTCGACGACCCACGTTGTCGGGCTCTCGGAGTCCCGATAATCGTCGACGAACCAGTCGAGTTCGGAGACCAGTTCGTTCAGTCGGTCCCGCCGGGCGACCTCCTCGGGGGTGAGTTCGGGCTTGTTCGTCAGGTCGTCCTTGGCAACCGTGCAGGTCTTCGAGAGTCGCTCGGCGAACGCCGAAGCGCGCTCGACGGGGTTGTGGGCGGCGTTGATATCGGGGACGTCGACCTCGCTCCAGACGGGGACCCGAGTGGGCGTCAACTCGATGGTGGCGTACATCTCAGCCCACTCGGCGAGGCCGTGGGCCTCGTCGATGACGACCACGTCGCGCATGCCAAAGACGTCCGAGCCCGCGGTCTGCATGAAATATGCGAGGGTCATCGCGGCCATCGGCTGACCGGAGGCGATGGCGCGATCGGAGTAGTAGGGACAGCGGTGTTTGACACTGCAATCGAAGCCCTTCTCGCGGGCACAGGGGGCTTGATTGACGGGAGTGTCGTGTTCACCCGGCAGGATGCAGGTGTAGTTACCCTTGCCGCGAATCACGTTGAGGTCGTCAAGCAGGTCGTCGGCCGCCACGTCGTCGAGTTGGGAGACCTGCGGGGTCGTGTAGTAGGCACCGGTCACTTCGGCGGGGGCGGCCGTCTGGAGATCCCGCGCACAGCCCATGATCGACCGCGCCAAGAGTGATTTGCCGCTGCCGGTCGGGGCACGTACGAGCACCACGTCCTTGCCGGATTCGAACGCCTCGCGGATGTCCGCAAGCGCTTCCCGTTGGGTCGCACGGAAGCTCGGGGCGGGGAACTCCTCCAAAATACGCGAGGGCTTCACGGCAACTGGTGGGGCTTCATCGCTCAAAAACGTGCGGATGCGGTGACGGTCGACCGGACGCGATCAACGAACTTCCGGGCGGTAGCCACCGGCTACCGACCGTTAGACGCCGACTACTCTTCGGTCGGGAGCGCGGCCACGTCTTCAGCGGTCGGCTCGTGGTCCTCGGGCAGTTCGTCGACGCAGTCCAGACAGAGGAAGTGCTCGCTGCCGTCGGCGAGTTCCAGCAGCATCCCGCCGGTCGGCGAAAAATCGAAACTCCAGAAGTCGCCGATCCCCCCGGCGATCTTCACCTTCGTCCCGCAGCCGTCACACCGGCGTTTTGCCATTGGTGGCGGTAGGTGTCGACGGCTCTTTACTGCACCGCTTGGGGGGTCGGTCGTCGCTGTGCTGCCCGCCGGGAGGACAACGCTTAATTTCAGGGCCGAGCAACTGTTTCAGACATGGGTTTATCGCTTCCAGTCGCTTCCTTTCTGTTCTCGGTACTGCAGTTGCCGGTTCTCGATACGACGACGATCACCGTCTTGGGCATCCTCGGTATCGCCCTCTTGATCGCGCTCTCGGGATTCTTTTCCTCCTCCGAGATCGCCTTCTTCTCGTTGCCCCAACACCGAATCGACTCGATGGTCGACGAGGGGATCAAAAACGCGACCATCGTCGAGGGGCTCAAAGACGACCCCCACCGCCTGCTGGTGACGATCCTCGTCGGCAACAACATCGCCAACATCGCGATGTCGTCGATCGCAACCGCCCTCTTTGGCCTCTATCTCACACAGGGGCAAGCGGTCTTTGCGGCCACCTTCGGGATCACCGCGATCGTGCTGCTGTTCGGCGAGAGCGCGCCGAAATCCTACGCCGTCGAGAACACCGAGTCGTGGGCGCTGAAGATCGCCCGGCCGCTGAAGCTCTCCGAATACCTGCTGTTCCCGCTCATCGTCGTCTTCGACCGCCTCACACGGATCATCAACAGCCTCACCGGCAGTTCGTCGACGATCGAATCCCCCTACGTCACCCGCGATGAGATCCAAGACATCATCGAGACCGGCGAGCGCGAGGGCGTCATCGAGGAGGAAGAACGCGAGATGCTCGAACGCATCTTCACGTTCAACTCCACGATCGCCAAGGAGGTGATGACGCCGCGGCTCGACGTGACGGCCGTCTCGCGTGAGGCCTCAATCGAGGAGGCGATTCAGGCCTGTATCAGCAACGACCACGTCCGGGTGCCGGTCTACGACGGCAACCTCGACAACATCATCGGCATCGTCAACGTTCGGGATCTGGTCCGCGAACACCAGTACAGCGAGGGTGCAGGCAGGCTCGACGATGTCGTCCAGCCGACGCTGCACGTCCCCGAGTCGAAAAACGCCGACGACCTGCTGGCGGAGATGCAGGAAAACCGCCTCCAGATGGTGATCGTCCTCGACGAGTTCGGAACCACCGAGGGGATCATCACCCTCGAAGACATGGTCGAGGAGATCGTCGGTGACATCTTGGAGGGCGACGAGAGCGAGCCCTTCGAGCGCGTCGACGACCAGACCACGATCGTCCGCGGCGAGGTCAACATCCACGAGGTCAACGACGTCCTCGAGATCGACCTTCCGGAGGGCGAGGAGTTCGAGACGCTGGCGGGGTTCGTCTTCAACCGCGCGGGGCGACTCGTCGAGGAGGGTGAGACCTTCGAGTACGACGGGGTCGAGATCGAGATCGAGGAGGTCGACAACACCCGGATCCTCAAAGCCCGGATCACCGTTACCGACGAGTACCCGAAA
>JAWOEO010000326.1:0-6297 GCA_046482755.1 Halohasta sp.
GCATCGGCGCGCTGCCGATCCTCGTGACCGGCCGGGTGAGCCACCGTGTCTACGACGGTGCGCTCGGCCTCGCGGCAGGGATCATGGTCGGCGCGGCCGTCTTCGCGCTCGTGGTTCCCGGCCTCGAACTCGGGACGCTCACCGAGGTCACCGGCGGGCTGCTGGTCGGCGGCGGCTTCCTGCTGGCGGCGAACTGGGCGATCCCCCACGCCCACATGCTGTTCGGCGGCTCGAACGGCGACGAGTTCCCCGAGTCGAGTTCGGTCGAGGCCGTCGACGACGACCTCCGGCAGGCCCTCCTGATCGGGAGTTCGATCACGATCCACAACGTCCCCGAGGGGCTGGCAGTCGGCATCGCCTTCGCCAGCGGCTTCGAGGAGGTCGGCATCGCGTTGGCGGGGGCGATCGCGGTCCAGAACGTCCCTGACGGCTTTGCGATGGCGGTTCCGGCGAGCCAGACCGGACTCTCGAATGCCAAGACGATCCTCTATACGACGCTCTCGGGGGCGATCCCGGAACCGCTCGCCGCGGCGGCGGGCTTCGCGCTCGTCTCGGTCGTCACCGGGGTGTTCCCCGCGGCGGCGGGCTTTGCCGCCGGAGCGATGATGGCGGTCGTCTTTCGCGAACTCATCCCCGAGAGCCACAGTCACGGCTACGCCGATACGGCGACGATCACGTTCATCCTCGGCTTCGGCATCATGGTCGGCGTCGACGTCGGACTGGCGGTCTGATCTGCCGCACAACGGGCGACGGCGGCCTACATGTTGATGTCGTCGAGTTTCTCGGTGACGACGATCCGGCCGAGCCCGGTCAGGGTGGCCCCACTGTCGCCGATTCGGACCAGTCCCATCTCGCCCAGCGAGCCCAACAGGTCCTGGAGTTCGTCGGCCGACTTGTCGACGATCATCGAGATGTCGAACTGCTCGCCCGCCGAGTAGAGTGCGACAAGCACCTCCTTGTGTGCGTCTTCGAGGCTGATCTCCTCGGTTTTGGCCTTCCGTTCCCGGTAGCCGCGCCGGACGAACCGCTGGAAGAGCTTGTGTTTCCGGCCGTCTTCGAGCGCGATCGTCGTCTTGGTCACCATCCCGTTGTCCTCGATGTGGCGGACCGAGAGCCCCCGGTAGCGCCGGTCCTCGTAGTCCTGTTTTTCCAGCTCGAAATGGATAATTTCCGAGAGCGAAATCCCGAACCGTTCGCCGTCGTCGGGGGTGATCGACACCGACCGGTCGTCGACCGACAGCCGCGCCTCGACCGGCTCGGTATTCAGCACGCGCCCCCCGCGCCGGGCAGGGTGGGTGACGATGGCGTCACACCCCGTGAGGATGGCCTTGAAGACGGCGTTGGCGAAGCCGACCCGCCGGTTGCCCCGGAGTTCGACGACCGCAAGCCGCTGGTCGCCGTCCCGCTCGTAGGCCACCGTGACCGCCGACTCGATGCTGTCGGCGAGTTCGTCGGGGATGTAGTCCGGCGACTGGTCGACGACAGCCGATAGCTCGATCCGGGTGTACTCGGGGGCCATCGAATCGTCGGCTTCCACGAACAGCAACTCCTCGGGTCCGAGGAACACCCGTGCCTCGGTCGGCCGGCCGCCGATGAACTCCGAGCAGGCGACAGTCGTTTCGACGGTCAGCTCCGGCGGGCCGCTGAGTTCCTCGCGCGGGTTGAACACCGCCGCCTCGTCGACCGCCGACTCGGCGGCGTCCACTCGCGTGTCGGCTCCCGACTCGCCTCCCGCATCGATGGAGGCCGCCGCTTCGTCCCCGGTCGACTCGCCTGTGGCCGCACCGGGCCCATCCGACTCGTCGACCGATTGGGTGGTCGACGCCGCCGATCCGGCCGACTTCGGCTCCCCGAGCCGCTCGGCCTCCTGTCGACGGACCCACCCGTCGAGCCGCGCGGTCGCCGACTCCGGGTCGACGAGGCCGCTGTCGGCGTCGAGGGCCCGCCGGGTGCCGAGGTCGCTCGGATCGAGCCGTCGACGCAGGGCGTCGGCGACCGGCCGGGGGTTCTGCAGCGCCTCGGGAGCGTTGGCCCGCTGTCGCATCCGCTGTTGTCGCCACGCGTCGTCGTACTCCCGTGGGTCGACCGGTTCGGCGTCGAACGGCTCGGGATCGGCGACGAGTCCGTAGCTCTCGCCGGGGTCGGCGATCCCGCCGTCGAACATCTCGAATAACTGCTCGCGGGCGTCGCCGCCCTCCCGGCCGGTGAACGCCCGGGCCGTCTCGATGTCGGTGCCGGCGAGGTGGGCGATCCGGGCGGCCGGGAACCCCGCGTCGGCGAAAAACGAGATCGCCGTCGCCCGCAGGCTGTCGAAGCCGACCGCCTCGTGGTCGACCCCCTCGGCCCGCCGGGCGCTGCGGTCGACCAGCCGGGTCATCGCCTCCGCCGAGCGGTCCAGATACCCCGTTTCCTCGACCAGCGCCCCGATTACTGCTGTCAGCCGCTCCGACCAGCCGAAGGGGATCGTCCGCCCCCCACCCGGCGGTGACCACGTCGACTCGCCGATGATCTCCAGCAACGACCGCCCGTCGCCCAGCCGCTGGGCGCGTCTGGCGGCCTCCCAGCACTGTTGACAGGCACACGGGTCCCGCTCCGGCACAACCAGCTCGCCGCGACCCCAATCGATCCACGCCTCGTGGAGATGCTGAATCTCGCCCGGATACAGCCCGAGCCGCCCGCTCAACAGCACCACCGCGCTCGCACGGAGCCGCTGCTGGTCGTCGGGCAACGATAGCCCGCCCCGATACACGCTGTAGAACGCCGACGGTTCGAGTGCCGCGGCCGGCCGGATCGACGCCGCGGTCGGCTCGGCGGCCCGTAGATTACTTGTGGCCATACATGTCGACCGTACTGTATTACGCCACTGTATTATTGGAATTATTATTAATAAATTACGGAAGATACGCTGGCGCTGTCGCTCGGCGGTCGACGGACGAAAGAACGGTGTCTCTCGCTCAGTCGAACTGTTCGGCGGCGGCCTCGAGCACCGCATCGCGGGCGGCCTCGCGTTTGCCGGCGAGGAACTCGATGCGGCCCTCGCGGATCCCACGGGCGGTGATGCCGGCCTCCGGGGCGGCCTCGGCGGCGGCCTCGGCGACCGCACGGATATCGAGCGGCTGGCTGCTCCGGAGGAAGCATTCGTCCATCCCGACGCCGGCGGTGACGAACGCCTCGCCGTCGCGTTCGGCGCGGTGGAGTTCGTCCAACAGGAGTTCGGTAGAGGGGAAGTCGAAGCGGTGGCTGAACCGCTCGGTGTCGAGGACGGCCATCGAGACGCCTGCCCGCTCGTCTGATTCGAGGTTGGCTTGGGCCGTCGACAGTTCGGTATCGCGCTTCTGGCGGAACTGCTCGGCGATGTGGCCCGCGACGCCGCCAGCGTCGTCGAACAGCAGATCCGTGATCAGTTCGCGTTTGTCCTGATAGGACTGGTAGTAGGCCTCCAGCGCGACCGCCTCGCGGATGTTCGTCACCTGCTCGGCGTCGTAGCCCGCCTCGGCGGCCGCAGTCGTGTAGGCTTCGGGGGTGTCCTCCCAGTAGCTCACTGCGGGGAGGTGTTGCATGTCCTCGCTCACGTCGGTGTTGAGCGCCGCCGCGAGCGTCGCCGTCAGCGCGCCGACCGAGAGATCCGCGGCGTTCTCGCCGGCGGTGACGACCTGCTCGGCGACGTCGTCGACGTCCGTCTCCGCGGCGATCGCGTCGAGGACGATCCGTTCGGCTCCGTAGACGCCCAACAGGCCGAGGCCGTCGGCCGAGTCGGCGGTGCTTGCGGCACCCACGAAGCAGAACAGCGGCAGTTTCTCGTCGTGGCGGTCCCGGTCTTGGAGCATCCGGGTCGCGTCCTTGGTTGCCGCGTCCATCCCGTAGACGGCGTCGTCGAGCGGCCGGCGGACGATGTAGTGGTACTCCGCATCGGAGCGGGCGTGTTCCTCTCGGACCAAAGGCAGGACCGCGCGCTCGATGGCCGCGCCGGCGACGTAGCCATCGGCGGTTGCGGGGTGGCGGATGACGACCGGCCGGGATTCCAGCACTGCGCGGCGGATCGCCTCGGCCACGTCGAGCAGCGGTTCCTCCATTGCGGCGACGGCGTCGTGGTCGCCGATCGGGTCGACGCCGTCCGGTCGGGCACGGTCGGTCAGCGCGTCGGCGAGTCGGCCTTCGACCGCCTCACGCTCGTCGGCTTCGAGGACGACCAGATCGTCAGTCTCGACCTGCAGTTCGCCGCGGCGGCGTTCGACCTCGCCGTCGAGTCGGACGACGTCGCCGAGTTCGACCTCCGGGTAGGCCCGGACGCCGGCCTCGACAAAGGCCGCACAGTCGACGACGCCGGTCTCGTCGCGGAGTTCGAAGACGGTCGGCCCACCAGTCTGGCGGACCGAGACGATCTCGCCGTCGAGGCGGACGTGATCGTTGACCCGGTCGTCGAGTGACTCGATTTTCGCTTCCTCGTAGGTGTCGGCGCTCTCGGTCTCCGCCTCGCGTTCGGTCACGGTGACTGCGCCGCCGCTGCTGGCGTCGGTCGCGCCGTCGACGACGGCTTCGGTCTCGCTTGCGGTATCGGCACCGTGGCTCGGGGTCACCGCGTCCTCGGTCGGTTCCGTCTCCGAGGCCGTCCCTTCGCTCGGTTCGTCGGTGTCGGTCGGCTCCGTTTCGGCTGTGTCGGTCGACTCGGTGTCGGTCGGCGTTTTGCTTCGGTCCTCGCCGCCGTCATCGTCGCTATCATCGCCGTCGAGTTCGGCGGGGAGTTTCTCTTCGGTACCGTCGAGGATCAGTTTCCCGCGGAACTCGCGGTCGGATTGCCGGATCGATTTGCCGAGGTCGATGTTGCCGTTGTCCCGAACGTTGTTCACCCGGACACAGACGGTGTCGCCGGGTTCCCAGTCGAGGCTTTCGAGGCGTCGGTCCAACTCGCTGCGGTGCAGGAGTCCAGTCACGCCGGGCGCGAGGTCGATGAAGACGCCGAAATCGGCGTAGCCGTCGACCGTCCCCTCGTAGAACCGGTTGTCGATAAGCTGCGATGCGTGGTTGCCGCGGAACTCGAAGAGGACGTCTTCCTGATGACTGTCACAGACGTGACCGCCATCAACAGGGATGCCACAAATGATACACGAACCCATTTGGTAGAACGATATGTGGCCACCCTTTAACGGTTGTCGAAACGCGCTCAGGTGTTAGCCGGCCACCAACTCGGCGACCGCACTGGCGTCGACGAGGCCGCCGAAGACGATGCCGAACACCAACACTGCCGGCAGGAGTCCGGCGAGACCCGCCCGAAGCAGCGTCGTCCGGTGGACGACCGCCAGTCCGACGATCAGCAGGCCCGTCGCATACACTCCACAGACCGCCGCCACGCCCGACACCGGTACCCACGCGAACACGCAGGGCGCGGTCGCATAGCCGATCACCTGAACCGTCTCGCTGACGCCCGCCCGATCGTCGACAGTGAGCATCAACAGCACCGTCTGGATCGCCGAGACGAGGTGGAGCACCGCGGGCGCGGCGACGACCGCCGTCACCAAGCCGACGAAGACGGCAGTGAGGCCGACGCTGTCGGCAAACACCGGGATCCGGTCCTCGCCGAGGACCCGTCCGGGTTGGGTCGCCAGCAGGCCACCGATATATATGAGTGCCACCGTGATGGCGAAACTCAGCCCCGGCGCTTGATCGCCCGGTGCGACGCCGTTGGCGAAAAACCGGCGCGGGCGCACGAGGATCTCGGCCCACGCCCGAACCATGCCGCTCGGCCCCCGATCACGGCCGCCACCCGGCGTCTCGACCCACGTAGTCACGGTCGACCGGAGGGCTGGCGGCTGTATCAGCGTTACTATCGCTGGTCGATGTCCACGGATTTTTGCCCCCAGGCGGCCCCGTGTCGGTATGGAGCCACACCTCCGGGCCGGGATCGCCGTCTATAACGCGGGGGCCACACATGCGGCCCATGATGCGTGGGAGGACGTGTGGCTCGATCTCGCGGAAGGATCAGCTGACGAGCGACTGCTCCACGGGTTGATTCAGTTTACCGCCGCCGTCTACCATGCCCAGCAGCGCAACTGGAGCGGAGCAGTCGGCCTCTCGGAGAGCGGTAGGGAGTATCTACGCGAGTTACCCTCGACCTACCGCGGTGTCGACCTGTCGGTAGTCACCGACTACTTGGGAGCGCTCCAAACTGACCCTGAGCTGGTCGAACGCGCGTCACCGCCCGGGCTCAGATATCGGGGTCGACGGTACTAGGAGCCCGATCTAGAACTCGACGAGATCACGATTGCAGCGACAGTGATCGCCGAGGATTTCGACCGGTAC
>JAWOEO010000331.1:0-3641 GCA_046482755.1 Halohasta sp.
CACAAACATCGGCTTGCGGCCTGGGCTGCTTCCAGAGCTGCATCAACAAGTAAACTTTGCCGTTTTAAAGTAAAGACGGGAATAGATATTTTGGAAAATGCTGGTTTCAACGATTCATTTTTCGTGGATCATCTGCCAAAGCCTGATGAAATGGATAAACACCATAAGATTTGGCGATCAAAAGTTATAAATGAAGCAAAGAAGCATGAGTTGCCCTTTACTCACGGAGTTGCTGCAAAGCTCATTAATATTTACATGAAGGTTCGGTTTGTTTGCGGTGGTCATCATGATGACAAAAGAGTACAGTCACTACATCCTCCAATCGATGAAGTCCTTTTAAAAGAACTTGCGAGGAAAAATATTGGAGAGGCTAAAACAGAATGGAGGAATTTCAGAAATGCACGATGGTCAAAATATAATTCTGAAACCTACGAAGGTGTAATAGAATTAATTCGAAATTCTTTATCCAAAGACGAGCCACTCTGGAAAATTGAAAAATACTGGCAGCAGATTCGTGGAAGTCTTCGCGCCGCTCGTCAGGAACGTCAAGTTTGACGGGTGCGGTACGTCGGACTTCCATATTTCAGATCATGAATTAACGCTTCTTATACTTTGGGGAGTCAATTGGCTGTCGTATAGTGGTGGTGTCGTAGTATGTCGGTTTCCTCTCCGGCCTACTCGCTCACTACGTTCGCTCCTTGAGGCCGGAGGCTCCACCTTGTAACTGCTGAATCCGCATATATAAATCATATAACCCAGTACTGCCGCTGTGGCGTACGTCGTCGAGATCAAACCCTCAGCCCGCAAGCGCAACGCCGACGTCGGGCGGGCGGTCAACCGCGAGGGCACCACCCGCCGCTTCGAGAGCCGCCGGGCCGCCGAGGCGTGGGCCGACGACCTCACCGGCGGCGGCCGCGACCACGTCTGGATCAAAGCCGCCCATCCCCAAGACCAGTCGACGGTCGACGGCTACCTCGTCTCCCGGAACGCCCGCGGCGAACTGGAGCGAGCTTACGACAAACGTCGCCGTCGGCTGCGCGGCGGCGACCAGAGCCAGCAACAGGGGCTCGGCGATGGCAACGCGTCGCTCGACGTATAATTGTTAGTTGGTGGCTATTTATTAGCGGTCGATCTGGTCGACAGGGTTGGGTGTCGACTGGGTGATTGAACTGCGCCGACACAGTGTTCCGCGGCGCGATGAAACGCGTCGCTTGTGGTGTTGTGTCCGGGAAAAACGCCGAGAGAGAGATTTGAACTCTCGTGTCCGAATGGACAGTAGATTTCGAATCTACCGCCTTGGCCAGGCTAGGCTATCTCGGCTCGCATCCATACGTGTGGCGTTATCGGGTTAAAAGATTCCGGTCGACAGGGACGCTGTGATGCGGTTTCATCACATATTCTCCATGCGGTGACTACTCGGCGGCGACCGGCTCGGCGAGCGATGCGAGTTCCTCGGTGCTGAGTTCGACGACCCCGCTGGCGCTGATCTCGGTCGACCCCGAGACGGGGGTAAACGCCAGCTCGTAGGTGTGCCAGTCGCCGAACCGAGCCGTCGGATCCAGAATCTCGGCCTCGGTGAACCCCGCTTCGGCGTCGGTGACGACCACTTTCGGTGTGGTGGCCCGTGCTGTCGACCGCGGTTCGAGTTCGAGCTCGTAGGTGTGCCAGTCGCCGAACCGCGCGGTCACGTCGAGGATCTCGCCCTCACGGAAGCCGCCGATCGATTCGGTGAGTTTGTAGGACTGTTTCATTACAGGCGTTGTTAACGGCCGGAGACGTAAAACTATTTTTTGAATGAACAATTGCGGTGTTATATGATCAATTCCTAGAGATTGTACTATCTGGTAATCACCCGGTTCCAACCCTGTGAAGTGAGCAGCACGAGGGAGTCAGCGTGGGATTTTTGCGGTCAGCACTCTCCCCTTTGGTATGTACGAGACGATCACCGCCGAGGAATTCCGCGACCGGCTCGACGCCAGCGAGTCGCTGACCGTCGTCGACACCCGGGCCGCCGAGAGTTTCGAGAGCTGGCGGCTCGCCGACTCGATCCAGTACTTCTACAAACCGTTCCACGAGTTCGACCGCGCCGACTTCGAGGCCGAAACCGGACTCGGCCCGGAGGATCCCATCGTCACGATGTGTGCAAAGGGGAAGGCCTCCGACGACCTCGCCGCGGAGTTGGCCGACGCGGGCTACGACAACGTTGCGGTCGTCGAAGACGGGATGCGGGCGTGGAGCGCCGTCTACGACCACGTCCACATCGAGTACGACGACTTTGCGGTCGTCCAACTCCAGCGCCGTGCCAAGGGCTGTCTGGGCTACCTCATCGAAAGCGAGGGCGAGGCCGCGGTCGTCGACGCCACCCGCCACACCGAGGAGTTCCGCGAGGCTGCGGACGAACTGGACGCCGAGATCGTCGCCGTCTTCGACACCCACGTCCACGCCGACCACATCTCCGGCGGGCGAACGCTTGCGGCCGAGTTAGGAACTCCCTACTATCTCGGCGAGGCGGCGACCGACCGGTCGGTAGGCTACGACTACCGGCCGCTTGCCCCCAACGAAGTCGTGCAGGTGGGCGGCGTCGACATCAAGGCCCTCGCCACGCCGGGGCATACCTCCGAGATGGTGAGCTATCTGGTCGGCCACGAGGCGGTGTTGACGGGCGACACGATCTTTATCGACTCGGTCGGCCGCACCGAACTCCAGTTCGGCGACGGTGATGCCTCGACCGGGGCCAAACTGCTGTACGACTCGCTCCATCGAACCCTGTTGGCCGAGCCGGATTCGGTCACGGTGCTACCGGGGCACTTCACGGTCAACAACGACGGGACGACCCCGATCACGCCGGGCGAGCCGGTCGACGCCACCGTCGGGCTGCTCCGGACCGGACTGGCGCTGTTGGCGGCCGACCGCGAGTCGTTCGTCGACGCGCTTACCGACCGCCTGCCGGAGAAGCCGCCGAACTACGAGCGGGTGATCGGGATCAACAGGGGCCAAGCGTCGGTCGAAGACGATGTCGAGGCGATCGAACTCGAACTCGGCCCGAACCGGTGTGCGGCCGACGTCGACGCCGACTGAGCTAGCCGTCGCTCTTCAGCCAGTCGAGCGCGCAGTGCTCGGCGAGCAGGTCGGCGGCCCGGTCGTACGGCGACGCGTCGGCCATCTCCGCCTCGGGCCGCCGTCGACCCGCGGCATCGTACACGCGATTGACAAATGCGTCCCGCAGCCCGCCGTTCTCGAAGAGGCCGTGGAGATAGCAGCCGACGACCTCGCCACGGCAGGCCCCGAGTGCCGCCGTCGACTCGCCGTCCCGCCCGAACGGCGTCTCGACTGTGCCGGTCGACTCGGTTCGGCCCATATGGATCTCGTAGCCCGAAACCGGTCCCTCGACTCCCGCAAAGGGCCCTCCGCCGTCGACGTCGAGAGTGGTATCGACTACCTGCTTGTCCTCGCTGAACGTCGTCTCGACCGGCAGGAGGCCAAGACCTGAGAGGGTCGACGTTCCCGCCGGGAGATCGGTTCCTTCGATATCGGCCCGATACATCCGCTCGCCGAGCATCTGGTAGCCGCCACAGAGGCCGACGATCGGGCCATCGAACGCTCGAAGCCGGTCGTCGAAACCCGCCTGTCGAATCGCCAGC
>JAWOEO010000345.1:0-2999 GCA_046482755.1 Halohasta sp.
CCCGTCGAGTGGGAAGACCACCCCCAGACGACCGTCGACCCACTGTCGACGTCGGTCGAACTCGCACGGGCGCTGTTCGACGTGCGGCGGCGGGCGCAGGCCATCGCGGCCAGCCCCCGGTATCGTCACGTCCAGCCGACCGACGGGTCGACGCTGACCTACACGGGGGCTGATGGCGACTGAGTCGCCGCTGTCGGCGCTGGTCCACCGCGCCCGGATCGGCAAGTTCGTCTCGGTCGGCGCGCTCGGCGCGACCATCGAGACGATCGTCGTCGCCGTGTTGACCACCGCTGCCGGGATCGACCCCCTAGCGGCGAAAGCCGTCGGCGCGGAGCTGTCGATCTCGACGATGTTCGTCGTCAACGATCAGTGGACGTTCGCCGACGACGGAGAGGGCGGCGTCGCCGCCTTTGGCCGCCGCTGGGGCCGCTCGCATCTGGTGCGGCTCGTCGGCCTCGCCGTCGGCTTCGCGGTCCTCTTTGTGCTGACCAGTCGACTGCGGTTCTCGCTGCCGGTCGCGGGCGCAGACCTCTGGCCGACGGTCGCCAACGGGATCGGTATCCTCGTCGGGATGGGGTTCAACTACGTCGCCGAGAGCCTCTTTACGTGGCGCGTCGACTGACCGTCGACCGAAACGGAAAACCGCCCACGCCGCCTGTGATCGGTCATGGAACGGGGCGTGATCTCGGTCGACGAGTTGGCGGGGCCATTCGACCTCCAGTCGACGGTCGAAAGCGGCCAGAGCTACCTGTGGGATCGCCCCGACGGCGAGATGTACACCACGACCGCGGCCCACGGCGGCAGTGCGTGGTACGAGACGGTCGTCCCGCCGATTCCCGGTGTCGCCGACGAACGGGCCGTCGTTCGGGTCCGCCAGCGGGACGGGGAACTCGAGTGGGAGTCGACGACTGACGCGGTACCGATCCTCACTCACCTCCTGCGGCTCGACGACGATCTCGATGCGATCGAAGCGGCGACGCCCGCCGATCCGCTGTTGGATCGTGCCTTCGAGCAGTATCGAGGAATGCGACTCGTCCGCGATCCGGTCTTTCCCTGTCTCGTCTCGTTTATCTGTTCGGCCCAGATGCGCGTCTCGCGGATCCACGGGATGCAGCGCCGGCTCGCCCGCGAGTACGGCGACGAAATCGAGGTCGACGGCCGGACCTATCACGCGTTTCCGACGCCCGACCAACTGGCCGCCCGGACCGAAGCAGAGCTGCGAGAGCAGCGCTTGGGCTACCGCGCGCCCTACGTCCAGCGGACCGCCGAGATGGTCGCAGAGGGTGAGGTCGACCCGCGGGCGGCGGTCGACATGGCCTACGAGGACGCCCGCGACCACCTCACGGCGTTCGTCGGCGTCGGCGACAAGGTCGCCGACTGCGTGCTGCTGTTTTCGCTGGGCTTCACCCAGCCGGTGCCGCTGGATACGTGGATTCGGACCGCGATCGCCGACTACTATCCGGACTGTGATCAGGGCGGCTACGTGTCGACCTCGCGGGCGATCCGCGAGCAGTTCGGCGGGGAGTATGCGGGCTACGCACAAACGTACGTCTTTCACTACCTCCGGAACGGCGGAAACTGACCGACGGCGGCGGGACGAGTGTCCAGTTTTCGAGAATGTAGGCGAAGTTTCATACGCGCTGCGAGCCTATGTAATCCATGGACTGCCGAGTCGTCGTCGAGGCTGCGGTGCCCGTGTACGATGTCGAGACCGTAGACGAGGCCGTCCGGATCGCCATCTCGAAGACCGGGGAAATGCTGAACCCGGATCTCAACTACGTCGAGATCGAGATGGGGACCCGCACGTCGCCGTCCGGCGAGGAGTTGCCCCCCGCCTTCCTCGCCGCCGACGAGGCACTCGTGGCCCTCGAACTCGAACTAGTCGTCTTCAACGTCGAACAGGAACAACACGCCAGTCGCATCGCCCGCAAGGAGATCGGCCAGCAACTGCACAACATCCCGCTGAAGGTACTGTCGACCGAGATCATCGAGGACGAGGAGAAAGAAGCCGACTAAACAATCGAAACTACGGCTACGACGCTGTCAACGTTTCTTTGATAACAATCGATTCTGAAGGCGTGTGAATAACTCGAACCGTTATATCGTTTCCAGCAGGGACCTCACAGGCAGTACTAATCATCCGAAATTGTATAAATTCGCCAGCAGAGAACATATTTGTTGTATCACTTCTTAGAACAGTTCGATTTGAGCGGAAGCTACTTTCGTCAAAGAAGTCTGTTCCCTCGATGTTTTCTGCATCGAGGCTGTTCCCATCAGGTGGCAGCGCAACGATGCGTCCTTGCGCATCGCCATCGGCACACTCCGCATCGACTGAAATCTCTATATTGGAAATTTCCATCGAGTCACCGGCGACGTGCGTAAGACGGATGATCTGACCGCTGATTCCGGTATCTGCCACAAATTCTGCATTCGACTCCGCGACGTTCGGAGCCGGTTCGCGGAGTTGTTCGGAGAAGCCGAGACCGGCCCAGCCAATCGAGGCGGCGACGATCACGACGAGTGCGACCACCAACACGACACCGACGACTGGGGAGGCTGCCCGGCGGTCGCGGCCGGCGGATGGTCCCGCACGCACCACCCCGACGGTCGACCGGCCGGCCGCAGCCAGCCGACCGGCTAGACGGAGCCACCGGTCGACTACCAGCGCCGCCGCGGAACGTGTTCGACTCACTGACGTACTTTTGTGCGTACCTGTTCTATATGTTTTGAACTGGTCGCCAGTCGACCAGCGGTCGCCGCAACGACAACCGGTATCACCCCGGCGGGGCGTGACAGCACCCACAGATCAAAAAGAGGCCCTCGTCGGTCTCGACCGCCAGTGACTGGTCGTCGAGGATCCGGTCGGTCACACGCTCGCCGGCCTCGTCGACCGTCTCCCCGGTCGGGTTGTCCGGATACGAGCGGGGGACCTCTCCCAGCGCGTAGACGTTCGGGGCAACCTCGATCGGCTCGGTGTGCGTGATCACCTCGACGTCGGC
>JAWOEO010000070.1:0-5120 GCA_046482755.1 Halohasta sp.
GCCGACCGTCGAGTACGCCGCGGATCTCCGCTACAGCGGCCAGAGTTTCGAGCTTACGGTGCCGCTCGAACGGCCGTTCGATGCCGCGGTCGTCGGCGCGGCGTTCCACGAAGCCCACGAGTCGGCCGCCGGCTACCGGATGGACGACGCGGTCGACCTCGTGACCCTCCGGTCGACGGCGGTGGTCGAGCGCGACCCGCCCGCGATTACGCACGATCCCTCGGGACCGGCCCACACTGGCGACCGGCCGGCGGTCTTCGACGGCGACAGCGTCGAAACGGCCGTCTACAGCCGGTCGGGGCTGTCGGTCGACCAGTCGGTCGTCGGCCCCGCGATCATCGAGGCCGACGAGTCGACGACGGTCCTCCGACCGGACTGGACAGCAACCGTCGCCCCAGACGGCACGCTTCGCCTGCGACGGGAGGCGACCGAATGACCTCGCTCGACCCCGTCGAGTTGGAGATCATGCGGAATCAGCTCGAAGGCGTCGCCGAGGAGATGGGCCAACTGCTAGTAGCCAGTGCCTACTCCCCGAACATCAAGGAGCGGCGCGGCTGTTCGACCCCGCTGTTCGACATCGACGGCCCACTCGTCGCCCCAGCCGAACACATCCCAGCGCATCTGGGGGCGATGCCCGAAGCCGTCGACGCGGTCCGCCAGCGGGGCCCACAGCCGGGCGACGTCTGGCTGCTCAACGACCCCTTCGCCGGGGGGACCCACCTCCCGGATCTGACGATGGTCTCGCCGGTCACGGTCGACGGCGAGCAACTCGGCTACGCCGTCTCGCGGGCCCACCACGCCGACGTCGGCGGGATGGCTCCCGGCAGCATGCCCGCCGGAGCTCGGGAGATCTATCAGGAGGGGCTCCGGGTTCCGCCAGTTCGGATCGTTGAGGCGGGCGAACGGAACGAGGAACTGCTGTCGGTGCTGCTGGCGAACGTCCGGGATCCGGCCGAACGCCGGGCGGACCTCCGCGCCCAGATTGCCGCCAACGAGCGGGCCGAAGAGCGGCTCGCCGCGCTCCAGTCCGACCACGGTCGCGACCGACTCCGGGCGGCCTTCGAGGCGGTCATCGACTACTCCGGCCAGCGTATGAGCGCTGCCATCAGCGACCTGCCGAATGGCACCTATACCGCCGAGGACGTCCTCGAAGGCGACGGGATTTCGGCGGCCGACATCCCGATTACCGTCCGGCTAACGATCGGTAATGACTCTCTAACGGTCGACTTCGCCGGCACGGCTCCGCAGGTCGACGGCAACGTCAACGCCCCCCGGTCGGTCACGAAAAGCGCCGTCTACTTTGTTGTCCGTGCGGTCACCGACCCTGATATCCCGCCGAACCACGGCTGTTATCGGCCCGTCTCGGTCGAGATCCCTGCCGGCAGCCTACTTGATCCGGAACCGCCCGCTGCGGTCGTCGGTGGCAACGTCGAGACCAGCCAGCGGGTGACCGAGACGGTGCTGGAGGCGTTCGCAGAGGCGATCCCCGAGGAACTCCCGGCGCAGGGACAGGGGACGATGAACAACCTCACGATCGGCAGCCGGGACGGCGACGGCTTTAGCTACTACGAGACAATCGGCGGCGGATTCGGCGGGCGCCCGACCGCCGACGGGATGGACGGCGTGCAGGTCGGGATGACCAATACGTTGAACACGCCGATCGAAGCCCTCGAAGCCGAGTACCCCCTCCGGGTCACACGGTACGGGCTGCGGCCCGACAGCGGCGGCCGTGGCGAGTACCGCGGTGGGCTCGGTATCGAACGCGCAATCGAGGTCGACGTTCCCGCGACCGTCTCGCTGCTGACCGAGCGCCGCCGTCACGCCCCTCGCGGTGCCGCCGGCGGTGAGGACGGAGCCACAGGCGAAAATCTCGTGGACGGCGAGCCCGTCGGGGCGAAAACGACGATCGAGGTCGACGCCGGAACGACGGTCACGGTCCGGACCCCCGGCGGTGGCGGATACGGCCCACCCGTGACACGTGATCCGGCAGCGGTCGACGCGGACTTGGCCGACGGCAAACGAACCGAGCGGCGGGACGACGAGTCGTCGTAACTACGCCGATTCTTCAGTCGGGGTGGCGTCGCTCTGCCACGCTTCGACCAACGCCTCGGCGGCCGACTTGGTGTCGACGATCTCGAAGGCGTAGCCTCGACCTGCGTCGGCTTGGTGAAGCCGATCGAATCTGACTGCGAACTGGCCGTCGGTGCGGCGGCGCAGACGGATAGTCGCGTGGCCGTCAGCTCTGGTCCATTCTTCGAGTCCGTTGTCGGCCCGCGTCCGTTCCCAATCCATACGCACCCGAGGCTGACCGGCCACTTGCCTCAATCGGTTTGGGCGTGTGCGGTCGCCGGATCACCGTCGCCAGTCGATCGAACGACCGCCCCGCAGTTCGGACAGACCGGATACCCAAAGTCGTCGTATCGGTTCGCTTTCGGGACGATGTCACAGTCGGGACAGGCGTTCGCGGAGAGCCACTGGAATCCCATATGGGCCGATGGCGTGGTCACCCACCTAAGTAATCGCTCCCTACTGGTAGTCGGCGAACTAGTAATCACACCGTACCGTCGACGCTCAGCAGTATCAGCGGGCCATAGCAAACGTAGCGGCTGCCTACTCGTCGGTCTCGTCGGCCAGCAGTTCGTATTCTTCGAGGACGGCCTCGACTTCGTCGACGCTGTACTGCCGGTAGGACTCGTCGTCGACGGTGATCGTCGCCAGTCCGAGTCCATCGGGTTCGAGCAGTTCGTCGGTGGCCTCCGACAGCGCACTGAGGGCGAGTTCGATCCCCTCATCGAGGGTGAGTTCCTCGTCGTACCGCTCTTCGAGGTATTCGCGGATGTCCGCACGGTTCTCGCCGATGGCCAGTGCCTTCCACTCGTATGGCGTCCCCGAGGGGTCGGTCTCGAACAGCCGTGGCTCTCCGTTTTCGATGCCGCCGACCACCAGCGCGACGCCGAACGGTCGGGCTCCGCCGATCTGGGTGTACTGCTGGATGTAGTCGGTGACCGTTTTCGTCAACGTCTCGACACCCATCGCCTCGCCGTAGCGGAGGCGGTTGACCTGTGCCTGCCGTCGAGCGAAGTCGATCAGTTGGCGGGCGTCGGCGACGTGACCGGCCGAGGCCATCCCGATGTGGTCGTCGGCTTTGTGGAGTTTTTCGACGCTCTCGGGCTCCATGAGCGGCGAATGGCTACGCTTGTCGGCGAGCAGTACCACTCCCTCGGCGGTCCGGACGCCGATCGACGCCGAGCCACGTTTGACTGCTTCGCGCGCGTATTCGACCTGATACAGCCGTCCGTCCGGCGAGAAGATGGTGATGCCGCGGTCGTAGGCCTGCTGTTGGGCTTGTCCCTGCATATGTATTTCACTCGAAATCGAGTTCCGTCGCACTCACGAACCCGGTCGGCATCGACACCTCAACCGCCTCCTCGCGTGCGTAGGCGGGCCGATCGGTATCCGCGAAGGCCACGTGTCTCTGCTCGAAATCTCCGGTCCGGCGTCCTAAATACCTTTCTTCACAGGCACGTACCGTCCCCGAAATCCCCCGGACACGAACCCCGACCGGCTCGCCGTCGACCGTCTCGACACAGGCCAGTGCCGCCCGTCCGGCGTCGGTCTCGCCGCGTCTGACCCGGACGATCGCCTCGCCGATCCCGTCGGCGAACGCGAAGTCGTAGACGGTCAGATCGGCGTCGGCGCTCCCCGGGTCGCCCAGCAGGTTCCCGGCGGCGTACCACAGTTCCCGCTGGAAGGCTCCACGATCGATCTCGGCGTCCGGCGTCGACTCGATACCGACCGCGAGATACCGCCACCGCGGCCGGATATACTTTGGTAGGTGCTTCATAATGAAGTGTCTGGGGTTTTGTTGCGGTCGACCGCCGAATCATCCACTCGGGCGGCGTGTTCCTCACCCGTCGTCATATTTCCCTCGTTTGACTCCCGGTGCAATGAACGATTCGTCGGTTCGCTCGCGGTTCCGCGCGGCGAGTCGGCCCCACTCGGCGAGGCCGGTTTCGACCCCTGCAGCCGAAAACCCGATCTGCTCGCCGAGCGCGATCAGTTCGCGCGGTGCGCGGAGCCCGAAGTGGCTCGTCGCGTTCGCGCTGACGACGTAGGGGGTGTCGTACCCCTCGACCAGCTCGCGGAGTTTCCGGAGTCCCCGCAATGCTTGGACGCGCTGGCCGCCGGTTTCCCGCAACACGGGGCCGAAATCGAACTCCACGCGGACGCCGTGGGTCGCGGCTGCCCGCGCCAGTACGTGGTTGAAATCGCCGTTGCCGGCCATCGGTCGCGTGAGGACGTCGACCCGGTCCTGTTCGACGGCATAGCGGTTCAGCGCGTTCGTGCCCCCGCGGACCAGAAGCAGGGTACAGGCCTCCCGGAAGTTGCCGATCGACCCCGAGACGCTGTCGGGACTTTCGGCGTCGACCTCGATCCCGGTGACGACGTCGACGCCGTAGCGGTCGCCGATGGCCGCCGCGTCGTACTCCGCCTCGCGCGTCCGAACGACGAGCCCATCGTAGCCCTGACGCGCGGCGGTCTTGGCGTAGCGGCTGACCGTGCTCGTTCCCTCCGGATAGGCTGCGACCGCCTCGTAGAACTCCGCCATCGGTTACTCGCCCCGTTTGTCGGTCGCCTGCTGGACGTCGACGGCTGCACGATTCTCGGCGACGTCGTGGACCCGGACGATGTCGGCCCCCCGATCCGCGGCCAGTGCGGTTGCGGCGACGGTGGCCTCCAGTCTGTCGTCGGGGGTGCGGTCGACGTGGTCGAACATCGACTTGTGCGAGTGGCCGACCAACACCGGACAGCCGAGCGCGTCGAACTCCCCGAGCCGACCGAGGAGTTCGAAGTTCTCGCTCGCCGTCTTCCCGAAGCCGAGACCGGGGTCGACGACGATGCGCTCGCGGGGAATCCCGGCCTTTTCGGCCAACAGGACCCGCTCGTCGAGCGCGCGGATCACGTCTTCGACCACGTCCTCGTAGTCGACATCCCGGTCGGGAACCACGGGGGTGTCGATCGAGTGCATGACGATCACCGGTACCTCGTGGTCGGCTTCCAGAAAGCGCATTGCGGGGTCCTCGAGCCCGGCGACGTCGTTGAGGATGTCCGCACCCGCC
>JAWOEO010000165.1:0-2845 GCA_046482755.1 Halohasta sp.
CGGCATCGCGTAGCTCGTCTCTTCGTCAATCACGAGTTCCCACGTCCGCTCGCAGTCGCAACTCACCTGTTCGAACACACTGGGGTCTTGCCGCAGATCGAAGTCCTTGATCGCCTTCTGGACTCTGTCGTCGCACTCCCCGCAGTTGTGCGCACCGCGGTCCGAGCCGTGGCCGACCGGATCCGAGACGACGATGGCGTCGACGTCGGCGGTCTGCTCTAGGACATCGGCAACCGACCAGAGCCACGGCGGCCGGTAACCACCCTCGCGGAACAGTTCGTTGACCATCGTGTACTGCTGGACGTTACAGGGGTTCATCGAGACGGTGTGACAGCCCTCAACGGCGGCACAGCGCCGGATCGAGTCGACCATGTCGTCCCGCGCTTCAGGCTCCGAGAGGAACGGCGGCTTCATCAGCAGGTAGGCCTTGACACCCGCGCCCGCGTCTTTTGCTGTGGCGCAGGCGTCCTCGAAGTCCGCGAAGTCGAAATATTTGTTGACGCAGTCGTGGCGGATCCGGTCGGTCGCCGTTTCGAGGCCGACTGCGACGTCGACGTCAAGCCCCTGATCGGTGAAATCGGTGAGCTTGTCGTGGTCGACGAAGTCCGGCAAGGATTCCAGGACGATCCGCTCGCGGTCGCCGAACGTCTCGGCGATGGCCCGCCGGGTTTCGGCCGGGACCTCCCGCTCGTCGAGGAAACTCCCCGAGGTGTAGATCTTGATGAGGTCGGCCGGCTCGTCGGTGTTTTCTTCCTCGTGGTTGAGACAGGCCTGAATCTGGTCCATCAGCGCCGAATGCTCGACGGTGCCGCCCTCGACGCTCTCGGCGACGTAGCCGCACATCGTACAGCCGCCGGCCCGTGCCCACCGGCAGCCGCCGGTGTTGAGGATGATCGTCAGCGACTCGTAGACGCCGCCGGGGGTGTTGTCCTCGTCGACCCAGACGCGAGTGGGCTCGTGGGGATCGTAGTGTTTCTCCTTGAGGCCGCGGATCTCCCGCATCACCGCGTTGTGGGCGTCCATCCCACGGCCCTCCTCGTAGACTTCGGGGCTCGGCTTGCTCATTGGCGGGCCTACTCGCCTGCGGGGTAAAACCGCATCGCACGCCGAAGGGGTCGACGACCGGGTCGACCGTTTGCCGGACAGACATTTATTCCGGGAGCCGATAGGTCAGTCATGGGCGAACGCGGTATCTCGCCGGTTGTCGGCGTCGTGCTGATGGTGGCGATCACGTTGCTGCTCGCGTCGGTGTTTACGGTGCTGGCCGGCGGCTTCGCCGGCTTCGGGAGCGAAAAGGAGCAGGTCGACGAGCTGCTGGGAACCGCAGACGCGTGGGAGAACTCCTCGAACGAGGCGCTCGTGCCCGCCACCGCGCCGGGCGAGGCCCCGCGTACCAGCGGCGAGGACATCCTGGAGTTCCGCGTCGAAAACACCGGCGACGAGCAGGTGACCGTCGAAGCGTTCGCGGTCGACGCCAGCGGGATCGAGTCCGGAATGACCGTCGACGACGGCAACGCCGACGAGTTCGAGATCCGCCGGACGAGCCAGCTTGGAGCCGCCAACCGCGAGGGGAGTCCCGACGTCTTCGACGCGACGGGGACCCGCTACGAGCTGGTCGCCGACAGCACCGACGACGGACAGGTCGCCGCAATCGACGCCGGCACCGACGACGCCGAGGTCGACATCCGGCGGTTCAGCGACGATATCGGCGCTCTCGTGATTTCGGATAGCGCATCGCGTTCCGACCTCACGGTCACGCTCGAACTCGCCTCGGGAGCCGAAGAGCGGTTTTATTTCGAAACGGAGTGACTGCAACCGGTTGGCCGACCGAGACGCTGTCGCATGAACGCGGTGAAGTGTGGTGGGAGGAGGGAAGCGTCAGCGGGGTACGACAAAGACCACCGCCGACCACGCCGACCGTGGGCGTAAGCACGGCCGGCCGTCCGGTGTGATCGGTCAGCGGCTGTGTGGTTGTGGTGGGACTGTCTGTGCCGATCGACCGTCCGAACCCGGGTCGACGCCGACCGTCGACCGCCGGACCATCGATCGTAACACGTCTATCACCAACTGGGCCACCTCATTAACGATTATACCTTTGTTCATAGGTACGGGTCAAAGAGTATACCTATGTGCATAGACACCCCACTATTTGCGGCACAGCAGGCCGTGAGGACGGGGCGTCGACCGTCGGTCAGTTGTAGACGGGGCGGTCCTGTTCGAAGAGGGCCTCCAAGAGTTTGCGCTCGCCGGCCCGGAGGTGCTGGAGGAAGGTCGGACCCGCGATCCCGAGCCGGTCGGCGATCGCTTCGCCGGTGTTGGTGCGCGGCCACGCGAAGAAGCCGGCGTGGTAGGCCGCCTGGAGCGTCTCGTGTTGGCGGTCGGTCAGCGTCTCTTCGAGCTGCTCGCGGAAGCCCTGTGGGGTGTCGGCCGCCGAATCGAGCTGGCGTTTCGCGCGGAGTTCGGCCCAGCCGAGCGCCGACTCGAACTGCTCGGCCAGCGCCCGGATGTCAGCCGACTCCGGGACGGTCATCGAGACGGTGCCGCGGCCCCCGGTCGCGCTGAACGCCGTCAGCGAGACGCCCTGTTCGGCGATGCAGTCGACGACCGGGCTCGCGTCGGTGGTGAGCGTGGCGACGAAGCAGTCCTCGCGTTCGACCAACACCGTGGGGTCGTCGATCCCGGTCCGGTCGGCGTAGGCGAGAAACGAGTCGGGATCGGTCCCCTCGACGAGGACGAACTGCCGGAGCCGGCCGTCCGAGCGGGTGCTCAGGCTCTCGATGGAGACCGTACAGTCGGCGGCCGTCGACAGCTGGATGAGGTGGTCGCTCTCGCAGCCGATCTCGAA
>JAWOEO010000315.1:0-6205 GCA_046482755.1 Halohasta sp.
CCTGCGAGAGGTCTCTGACGCCCTCCTTGTACGCGCTTTCCATCTCGCTGTCCCAGACACTGTCGCTGATGTCGGCGAGGACGTCCGAGTCGGTGTAGGTCTCGAGCGAGCCGCCGGGCCAGATCTGGAACGTGCTTGGGGCGTTGTCCTGGAGCACGCGGTCCTGAATCTCGGTACTGAGTGCGGAGCCAGCCCCGCCCGGTGCTTCGTTGTTGTTGACGCTGAGATCCGAGTGCTCTTCTTCGAACCCCTCGATCAACGCCTGGATCGCGTCGCTTTCGCCGCCTGCGGTCCACCAGTGGACGACCTCGACTTCGTTTTCGCCGCCCCCGCCGTCATCACCGCCGTTGTCTCCGGTACAGCCCGCTAATCCGACGGCAGCAGCGACACCGCTCGTTTTGAGCACAGTACGACGTGAAAACCGGCTCTGTTTGTTGGACATGGTAGTGCCCCACCGTGTGGGTAGCTAACATCTCGTCACTGACTACTTATTCCTTCCCGATAATTAATGAACAATAGTGGTTGTAAACATACATCTGGATCGGAACCGACCCACCGGCGTCGGGCCAACTAACAAGGCTTAAACGTCTCCCCGGAAAACGCATGATTGCAGCAAGCCCGGATGGTGTAGTGGCCCATCATACGACCCTGTCACGGTCGTGACGCGGGTTCAAATCCCGCTCCGGGCGTTTTCTCCGAACTCAAACCTCCAGCAAGGCGTTTCATCGCGGAGACCGCTACAGCCACCGGGTTCGAAACGTCGACGTCAGCCGGCTGTCAGGCGAAACTGGCGGCCGTCGACCGCTGCTGGCGTTCGACGACCCGGCGGGTCCGCCCGGAGAGTTCGACCAGATGACACAGCGGGTTGCCCGGATAGACCACCGGATTTTCCAGAATCCCGACCAACAGCCCCGTGAACGGGGCGGTGACCGTGACGTTGTCGTTCTTGAAGGGATTAGTAACCGTACAGATCACTTCGTCTTCGTAAACCAGCGCGCCCCGCTCGGGGTGCATGTCGACGATCCCGCCCACGTCGGCACGGATCCACGTCTTCTCGTGGTCGCCAGTGATGATCGTGCGCCAGCCCGGCCACCGAACGGTCGTCTCGGCGAGCATCTCATATTCGGCGAAGACGCTTTCGACGCCTGCCAGTGCCTCGTCGATCAGCGCGCGCTGGAACCGGTGGGCCTCGCCCATCTCGATGGTGATCGTCGGAATGCCGTCGCGGGTTGCCTCCCCGCGGAGCGTGCCATCCGAGCCGTCGCTGTCGATGACGACGTTGGTGCCGAACGCCAGCGCGAGGCGGTGAACCGCTGGATCGGCCATATCGGCCCGGACGTGAAGCATGTTGGTTCGCCCGCGTGTGGAGGTGTGGAGGTCGATCCCGAAATCACAGGGCTCGATGAAGTTGGTGTAGATCTGGTGGGCCATCCGCTTTGCACTCGTCGACCCCTGTCGACCTGGAAACGAGCGGTTGAGGTCGCGGTCGTAGATCGGCAGATAGCGCTGCTGGGCCAGAAAACCGGGGACGTTGAGCACAGGTAGACAGACCAGCGTGCCCGCCAGGTCGCTCAGGTCCCAGTCGTGGGCGACCTCCCGGACGACCTCGATCCCGTTGAGTTCGTCGCCGTGGGCCGCCGCCGAGAGGAAGGCGGTGGGGCCGGGCCGTTCGCCGTTGATGATCGTCACCGGAATCCGGACCGGATCGCCCAGATAGGTCTCGCTGATCCCGTACCGAATGTTCTGCGTCTCGCCGCGGTCGACCTTCCCTCCGTTGTAGGTGAAGGCCCCGTCGTCGGTCATGGAGGTGCGTTGGACGGGGTATATATAAATCCATGCGCGATAGGGGCCACAGTTGCCACTCGGCGACGGATACACCCCATCCAGCTATCGTTCGCTTCGGGATGTCGGACACGGTGAGACGGTCGACTGCGAAGCGATGGCGGCAGAAATCAGTAGGCGTCGACCAGCCGATCGAGCGCGGAGTGGCGTTCGGTCGAATGCGGGGCGGTCAACGGCGAGACGCTGATCTTCCCCTCGGCGACCGCCCGGCGGTCGGTGCCCTCGGGATCGGTGATCGACCCCGAGCGCATGAGTTCCCAGATGCCGTCCCGGAGGGCGACCTGTTCGCCGTCGCGTTCCGCACCCATCTCGTAGCGGGTCGACGGGTGGGTAACGACCATCCCGCTGGGGTCGCGGACTCCCGAGTCGGTTTCGATGTAGGGGACGTTGACGTTGAGGTAGTCGGCGGCCTCGAAGACGCCAGCCTCGCCCGCACGGTCGACCAGATACCGCGTCGCTGCGGTCGCATGCCGGAAGTCCTCGGGTTCGCTGGCCAACTGGGCCCAGTCGTCGCCGCCGTCGATGTACAGCGAGACCGAGATCGCCGGCACCTCGAAGAAGGCGGCCTCGACGGCCGCACTCACGGTTCCCGACCGCCCCAGCACGTACGCGCCGATATTGGCCCCTTTGTTACAGCCCGAGACGACGAGATCAGCCTCCGGACAGAGGGTGCCGAGCCCCGCGATCACGCAGTCGACCGGGGTGCCTTCGACCTCGTAGCCGAGTTTGTGCTCGCGGATGTCGACGGCCTCGGAGATCGTCCGGCCGACCGCACTCTGGTCGTTGGCGGGTGCGACCGCGATCACCTCGCCGCAGTCAGACAGCCCCTCGTAGAGCGCCCGGAAGCCGACGCTGTCGATCCCGTCGTCGTTGGTCAACAGGATCGTTGGTTCGTCCATACCGGAGTCACGAAGAGCGGGAGGAAAAACACTCGGCTCGCCGGAAGCCACAAAGGACACAAAGCCCGACATACATGGTTCGGTATGGGACTCGGAAGCACGACAAAGAAGATTCAGATGCTCGCCGACACCGCCGAGCAGATGTACTCCAGACTCAACGACGTCCGCGAGCAGGTCGAAACCACCCAGACGACGGTCACCGAAACCGGCGACCGGGTACAGCAGCTCGAATCCGAGATCGTCGAACAGCGGGCGATCCTCGAAGCCGTCGCTGACGAACTCGACATCGACCTCGATGCGGTCACTGCCGACGCACACATCGTCGACGCCGAAAGCGAGGCCGACGCGGAGGCCGAGACGACAGACGATACGGAACCGGATACGGAGGGCGACGAGCCGACGCCCGAGGCCTGATTAGCCCAGCAGTCGCTGGTGTTCGACTTTCAGACACCGATCGGCGACGACAGTCAGTCCGGCGTCTTCAGCTTCGGCGGTCGCCTCGGGGTCGGTGATCCCGAGTTGGAGCCAGATCGCCTCGACATCGCCCTCGGTCGACCGGCGATCGAGCGTCGACTCGACGATCCCCGCGACCTCCTCGCTGGGTCGGAAGACGTCGACCAGTTCGATCTCGCCCTCGACCTCGCTCAGGGAGTCGACGGCTTCCTCGCCGAGGATCTCGTCGGCGAAGGGGTTGACCGGGACGATCTCGTAGCCCTGTCGTTGGAGGTAGGCGGGGACGTCGTGGGCGGCCTTGCCGGGCGTGCTCGAACAGCCGACGACCGCGATCCGATTCATCGAGAGGAGGTCTCGAAGCTCCTCGTCGTCTGTGACTGGCATAGCTCACGGTTCGAGCGGCGGCCGCAAAAGTCGTTCGTCGGCTACTGCTGGAGTCGAACGTTCGGCGGCTCGTCCTCGGACATGCGGATGACGCCGTCGAACAGCTGTGTCAGGGTGTTCATCGCCTGCTCGTCGTGGGACGAGGAGTCGATACAGAACACGCCCAGCCCGTCGACGCTCTGGATCCGGCCCGTAAAGACGTGGAGGAACCGGAAGACGGTCTGCAAGTCGGCGTACATCAGCAACGTCGACAGCGAGTGGACCATGATCCGGTTGTGACTGATCCCTTGATCCTGATGGAACGCCTGCAGGAACTCGGAGAGCTTGATTCCGATCCCGGTCATGTCGACCGGTGAGGAAGTGTATTTGATGCGTTTGTCCTCGCGCACCTCGCCGACGCCCTGCTGGCGCGTGACGCAGTCGACGACGGCGACGGGGCGGCTCTCGTATTCGGTGCGGCGGGCGAAGTCTTCGAGGACCCGAGTGGCGCTGTCCTTGGTGGTAACGATAATCGCGCCCTCGCCGTTCTCGACACCGGTGGCGAGGATATCGAGGGCCAGCGACCGCTTGCCGGTCAGCGGCGGGCCCGAAATCAGAATGTTCGTTCCCGGGAGAACCTCCTCATCGAGGTCCGCAGAGAGGCGGTACATCAGTCCAGCCCCCGAGTCTCAGCGCCGCTCGGCCGAGGGATGTTCGAAGCTGGGTCCGACTGTCCGGGAATCATCGACTGAATGGACCATACCGGTTGCGGGTAATATTCTTTTTGATTATCCGAGTCGGATTTTCCGGGATGTCGACCGATCACCCACCAATGACGACGGTCGCCCGGCCGGCGACGAACGCGACCGCCGCCAGCAACATCCCCCGTTTGAGCCAGCGCTGACTCGACGCGGGGTCATTGCGGGCCCGCAGGGTCGCCGCGAGCATCGCGAGATCCGCGGGGATCACGACCGCGAGGTAGACCCCGCCGAACTCGCCGTCGACGTAGGGCCACCCACTGGCGACGACGGCGAGCCCCATGGCGGCCCCGCCGATCAGCAGCGCGGCCCGCTCGCCGAGGACGATCGGCAGCGTCCGGAGCCCCTCCTGTCGATCGCCGTCGATGTCCTCGATGTCCTTGACGATCTCCCGTGTCAGGGTGGCGACCGCCGCGAGGCCGAACAGCGCGACCGCGCCGAGGGGCTCGCCGACGGCCGCCCCGCCGAAGAGGAAGGTGCTCCCGGTGAGATAGCCGACCAGCGCGTTGCCGACCCCCGGCAACCCCTTGAACAGTTCCGTGTAGACGACCAGCGCGAGGAAATTGAACACGGCGATGGCGACCGCGGCAACCGGGAGCGTCAAGGCGGCCGCGGTGGCGAGGCCGAACAGGCCGAGGCTCACTCCCAGTGCTCCGCGGGCAGAAATGTCGCCCCGTGGGATCGGTCGGTCGGGGCGGTTGATCGCGTCGATCTCCCGGTCGAAGTAGTCGTTGATCGCGTTGCCGCCGCCGGTCGCGGCCACCGTTGCGACGACCGCGGCCGCCACGGCTCCGACTGCCTCGGTCACGCCACCGGCCACGAACGCCCCGGTGAACGTCAGCACTCCCGCCGCGATCGCGTTCCCCGGCCGCGTGAGGTCGACCCCGGCCCGCAGTTGGGCCGCCAACGGTGCCATACGCCTCGTCGTGAGCCGCATCGAATAAAAGACGCGGATCGCCGCCCCCGAGCCCGTGGCGTGTGTGAGCGGTCGACTGACGGCTGGTCGACCGACGCGCTTATTATGTGCGGTTCGATATAATCGGGTGCGGGCGCTTAGCTCAGCTTGGACAGAGTGCTTGGCTTCGGACCAAGTTGTCGCGGGTTCAAATCCTGCAGCGCCCACTTCCTTCCGACCCGTTTCGGCGCTAATTCTAATTCTGACGTAGAGGTTTCTATTCGACTGTTTTCGGCCGAATCGCCTGTTCCAAAACGACCGGTAAAATCGGTTCCCACGTCGTTACGACTTGCGCCCCATCGCTGTCGGGCGATTGGCTCCGCAAACGCCGGGGGTGGTCAGCGATGACGCAGGCCCGTCTTTCTCAGTTCGGCACCGAGTCGGACGTCGATCTCACGATACTGACGGGTGCCGAGCGAAAGGCGTTCGTCGCCTGTCGACTCAATGGCGTCGGCGTTCGAGAGCACGCCCGAGCAACCGGTCGGTCACCCGGTACAGTCGGGAACTTGCTACACCGAGCCCAACAGCGGTTCGAGCGGGGTGACTGATGGCGGTCGACACCTTCGTTCAGTGTGCGCCCCACGAGGGGGACTTACACCTGGTATTCACCGAGTATGGGCTTGGGCCGTACTTTGCGATGGACGCCATTCGGAAGAACCACGACGGGTGGCAGACCGAAGGGAAGCCAACCCGGAACATCGAATTCGAAGGCGACCGCTGGGCGCTGTGCTACGACTACGACACCGACAACCCGCTCGACCCGTGGGACCACAAGGACTACAAGCTCCAGACGGTACCCGAATTCCGGTTCTACTTCGTAGCGAAGGACGACCTCTACGACGGCAAGCGGGCCGACAAGAGCAGCCGGATTCGTGGTGGTACCATCACGGTCCGCCCGCGGTGGCCGGGGATGACCGCCAACGGGAAGCCGGTCC
>JAWOEO010000316.1:0-3760 GCA_046482755.1 Halohasta sp.
GTCGCTGGGGACCTGCCCGGTCAGCGCGAGCAGGGCGTCGGAGTCCATGTTGGCGTCGGCGATGCCAGTGATCATGTTGGTCGCCCCGGGGCCGGAGGTCGACAGCGCGATGCCGGGTTCGCCGGCGACGATCCCGTAGGCGTCGGCGGCGTGGGACGAGCCCTGCTCGTGGGCCATCGTGATGTGTTCGATATCGGAGTCCCACAGCGCGTCGTAGACGGGCATGATCGCGCCGCCTTGGACGCCGAAGACGTGTTCGACGCCCGCGTTCTCCAGCGCGCGGACGATGGAGGTAGAGCCGTCGGTGACGGGTGCGGTCTCGGCGTCGGTTGTGTCGTCGGGCGTTGCGTCGGTCTCGGGGTCGGCTGTGGTCTGTCCTGCGTCGCTCATTGCTGGGCTCCTGTCGGTCGATAGGCACTCGCGTTGGCTGTGCGTCTCGGCTCGGCTGTGTGTGTACTGGTCATTGTCTGGTGGGTTCGATGACGACCCTCTCGGGGAATCGATATGCGGTTCGTCTCGGTTGGGAAAAGTGGAAAAGGGGCTAGTTGGCCCCTACAATACCGAGGACGTCGACAGCGACTGCTCGACGGAGCTGCGGGCCGCGAGCAGAGTCGGGCTGTCGCATTGTGTTTAACGGAACACCGTCTGTCATTATAATACTTACGCGTTCGGCGGCACGTCCGACGCGTCCGTGTTCCGTGTGACGCCCCCGTTCGGTCGCGCGTCCGTGGTCGTCGACACGGTGCCGGACAGTGCTGCGGCTCAGCGTCGAGAGCGATCCCGGCGGAGGCCATCAGGTCCGGACCTCCTCGGGTTCCCGCTTGACACCGACCTCCTCGGCGAACCGCTGGATCGCCGCGTCGGTGACGCGCTGTTTCTCCGCGCCGAACTCCTTGACCCGCTTGGTGACCGCTCGCACCTGGCTTTCGGTCGGATCGTAGCCGACCTCGACCAGCCGCTTGCGGACCGAGTGGGTGCCGGTGTGTTTCCCGAGGACGAACTCCCGGGAGGCCCCGACCATCTCGGGGGTCATCACGCCGGGTTCGAAGGTGTCGGTGTTCTCCATCACGCCAGCGGCGTGAATCCCGCTTTCGTGGGCGAAGGCGTTGCGGCCGACGACCGCCTTGTTCACCGGGATCGGGATGTCCGACTTCTCTTCGACCAAGCGAGCCAACTCCGTGATCCGGGTGGTGTCGATCCCGGTTTCCACGTCGTAGAGGCTCTCGGCCGACATGACGACCTCCTCGTAGGCGGCGTTGCCGGCGCGCTCGCCGATGCCGTTGACCGAGACCTGTGCCTGGTGGGCACCGGCCTCGAAGCCCGACATGGCGTTGGCGCTGGCCAGCCCGAAGTCGTCGTGGGTGTGGACGTCGATCCGTGCGTCGGTGTGCTCGCCGACCAGCCTGATGAGCTCCGCGAACCGCGAGGGGGTTGCGACCCCACAGGTGTCGGGAATGTTGATCCAGTCGACGCCGGCCTCGCTGACCGCCTCGACGACTTCGACGAGGAACGACTCGTTCGTGCGCGTGGCGTCCATCGGCGAGAACATGACCTCCAAGCCCGCATCGCGGACCATCTCGACGCTGTGAACCGCGCGGTCGACGGCCTCCTCGCGGCTCGCGTGCATCGAGTCCTGCAGTTGGACGTCACTCGTACTCACGAAGACGTGAACCATATCCACGCCGGCGTCGATCGCCGCCTCGACGTCCGTGTCGACCACCCGGGCGAGGCCACAGGTCGTCGCGTCGGTCGCCGCCGCGATGTCCGAGACCGCCTCGAACTCCGGCTCGGAGTTGACGGGGAACCCCGCCTCGATGACGTGGGTCCCCATCTCGTCGAGCAGCTCGGCGATGGCGCGTTTGTCGTCGTAGTCGAACGAGGTACGTGGCGACTGCTCGCCGTCACGCAGCGTCGTGTCGAAAATTCGTACTGACTCTATCTCGTCAGTGCTGTCTAATGTGCCCTCGAAGAACTCGATCCGCCGGGGAATCCGACGAGTCCTCCGTGTCGTTGTGAGACATGTACTTCATCGCAAGGCCGACTGGATATATAAAACCACCGTTTCAATCGGTCTGCTGACAATCCGTCGACCGGTACTGTCGGCCGCTTGCGGCCGATTTCACGCCGTTCGAGCCGTCGAGCCCGATCTGTGTTGACTACCGGCAGCAGCCACGGGACCGATCGATCGTAGATTTATATATCGAAGTCGACAGCGCTGGTCCACCGGATCGGTCGAAAACCGAACTATCGACCGGTCGTGGGAGCCGGCAGTCGACCGCGAGACCGGAGCCTGAGCCGTCCGAACGCTTTTCGTCCCCGGTGATAACGAAGGGGTATGAGCAACTTCGACCTCGATCTGCGGGATGCGGAGGCCGAACTCGGGGATCTCCCGAGCGACCAGGTCGTGTTGGGCGTTCTCAACGGCGAGACGCCTGCCGACGAGTGGGCACAGGCGGTCAGACAGGGCAATATTCTCGTCCTCTCGGTTGAGGGCGACCTCAACACGCTGGCGGCTGGCTTCGCCCGTGAAGTCAAGGACATGGGCGGCGAACTCATGCACTTCCGTGAGTTCCTGATCGTCACACCCGCCGATATCCAGATCAACACCGACCGGCTCTGAGCGCTGAGCCCTGTTTTTAAGCCCGTTCGGCACCTTCAGGTAGTTATGCCAATGAAAGGAGACGGGTCGACGCGCCTCCGCGAGATCGACCGCTTCGACGGCGGCGTCGGCTGGATCGCCTACCCCGACGAGACGATGGAGCGGGCGAGCCATGCCCTCCAAACCGACGATGGGGTCTGGCTCGTCGACCCGGTCGACGCCGACGGGCTCGACGACCTGCTAGCCGAGTTGGGCGAGGTCACCGGCGTCGTCGTCTGTCTGGACCGCCACAAGCGTGATGCCGCGGCGATCGCCCGTCGACACGACGTCTCGGTCCACATCCCGCGGTGGATGACCGGGGTCGCCGGCAAGGTCGACGCCCCCATCGAGCGGGCGGCGGGCGAACTCGGCGACTCGGGCTACGAGCTGTTTCGGATCCGTGACTCCTCGATCCCGCCGTGGCAGGAGGCCGGACTGTACAACGCCGACACCGGGACGCTGGTCGTCCCCGAATCGGTCGGTGCGGCCGACTACTTCCGGGTCGACGGCGAACCGCTCGGCGTCCATCCGATGTTGCGGCTGACGCCGCCGCGGGCGGCGCTGTCGGGATACAGCCCCGAGCGGATCCTCGTCGGCCACGGCGAGGGCGTGCTCACCGACGCCGCGGCGGCACTCGACGAGGCGCTCGCATCCTCGAAGGCCACGGCGGTATCGCTGTACGGCAAGACTGTTAGGCAGTTCATAACGGGGTAGTAGTGGCTCTCTACGCGACCGAAGGGCTCCTCGAGGTCCTCATCGAGTTCGCCGCCGACCGCGAGCCGGAGGAGGCCAACGTCCCGATCGCCGCGACCGCCGCCGGCGAGTTGGCGGGCGTCGACGACCGACTCGTCGGCCTCGATCCGGAGACGCCGGTGTTGACCCACTTCTATCTGCCCGACGCCGCCGGGTCGGTCAACGCGGTGTTCGGGATGGATCTGGGCACCCCCTCGGGGGGCGCACAGGCGCGGTTCGTCTCCCACCCGACCGGTCCGCAAAAAGCCGCCCCGGATCTCCCAGGACGGCTTATAAGGCATCAAGTTAAAATAAGTTGTGCATATTGTGCCGAATTTTTATTTGTTTTCAAGGCGGGACAAGGTGCGCATAACGAGCTATGTAAGCCTT
>JAWOEO010000334.1:0-10815 GCA_046482755.1 Halohasta sp.
GATATTTTTTGGACCAATAATGCTTTTGGGGGAATTTATTGGAGAAGAACCAACCACCCTTATTTACTACTTACTTGCCATGGGGATACCATTATGGATTATTTATGCTGTAAAAAGGGTATATATGTGTCGACGAAGCCGGGAGAACGATAGTTTCAACAGGACCGCGGCCGGACGTGGATCCGCGGGACAGAAGGTGGGATGGCAGAGTGGACTATTGCGCCTGCCTTGAAAGCAGGTGGCCTTCGGCCTCCAGGGTTCGAATCCCTGTCCCACCGCATTCTGCCGCGAACAATCGCCGTGAGCGGCTGCTGTGGCGGAGGGGATTCGAGCAGCGAGCAAATCTTCGAGCGAGTGCGTTCGGTTCCCAGTCCCACCGCCGTCGACTCGATATTCTATTTAAGTATATGCCAACTACTCTACCAGTGATTTAGACAGTGTATATAATCGCCCGGTCGACCCATCCGATAGAATCCTTCGTCAAAACCGCACGACGGCGTCGACGATTCCCACCGTTTGCCCGATGCCGACCAACGCCAACCCAACGAGGCCCGAGCCGACGCCCGTCAGCGAGAGGACGAACACGGCCCCGCCGAGCCCGCCGACGGCGGCGCTCCCGTAGTACACCCCGGCTGCCTCGTCGAGCCGTCGACCCGTGTCGGCCAAGCCGACGGCGGGCAGCAGCATCCAGCCCACGAGGCTCGTGGTGAGGAGGGCCGTCGACTCGAACACGAAGCCCGCGACGCCCGCGAGCGTCACTGCGAGGCCGACGACCATCACCGCCCGCCAGCCGGCGAGCGCGCCGGTCGACATATCGGCCCAGCCGGTCGCCAGAAAGAACGTGATGAAGGCGGCCATCACGAGGTGGGCGATGAAGATCGATCGGGTGGTGACGAGGTCGATCTGCGCGGCCGCGACGAACAGCCACGCCAGCGGGACGAGCAGGCCCGGCCCGCTTTCTCGGAGCTGTCGGAGCATGGACGGGTATTGCCACGCGATTTATAAGAGGATGTTCGTTCTCTCAACGGCTGTGCTGTCTTGGCCCACACCACCGCCCTGCTTTTCGGGCTGTGTCCCTTCTTGTCGAGCGATGAGTACCCAATCGACCGAGCAGATCACCGTCTACTCGGATTACGTCTGTCCGTTCTGTTATCTCGGCCGCGAGTCGCTGTCGCGGTATCAGGCCGACCGTGACGAGGAACTGGAGATCAACTGGCAGCCGTTCGATCTCCGGCACGGCAAGCGTAACCCCGACGGGACGATCGACCACTCGGTCGACGACGGCAAGGACGACGACTACTACGAGCAGGCCAAGGCGTCGGTCCGCAACCTTCAGGAGAAGTACGACGTCGACATGGCACTCGATCTCGCCACCGAGGTCGACTCGTTTAACGCACAGATCGCCTCCTACTACGTCGCCGAGCACTACCCCTACGAGACGTGGTTCGACTTCGATGAGGCGATCTTCGCGGCGCTCTGGCAGGCGGGCCGTGATATCGGCGACGCCGACGTGCTGGCCGACCTCGCCGACGAGGTGGGCGTCGACCCCGAGGAAGTCAGGTCGGCACTCGACGACGAGACCCTCCGCGAGGCGATCGACGCCGAGTGGACCACGGCCCAACAGCAGGGGATCACCGGCGTGCCGACGTTCGCCTACGACGGCTACGCCGCCCGCGGCGCAGTGCCGCCGGAACACCTCCAGCGGCTCGTTGAGGACGTCGAATAGCCCTCGGGCAGCGGTGTTTCTTTGCCCGTTCGGCCCCATATGACATCAATGGCACAACGACCGGAGCAGTTGGCGGGTGTGGCCGACGTCGACCTCGCGGACAAACGGGCCCTCGTCACCGGGTCGACCAGCGGCATCGGCCGCGAGACGGCCCTCGCACTCGGGCGACTCGGCGCGGACGTCATGGTTCACGGCCGCGACGCGGCGGCCGGCGAGGTGGTCGTCGACGAACTGACTGCGATGGGCCGGGAGGCGACCTTCCAGCGGGCCGACTACGCCAGCGTCGACGACGTTCGCGCGCTCGCGGCGGCCGTCGGCGAGTGGACCGACGACCTCGATGTGCTCTGCAACAACGCCGGCGGCCTCTTTCGGGACGGGCGGCTGACCGACCTCGGCGTCGAGTACACGTTCCACGTCAACCACCTCTCGCCGTATCTGCTGACCGCCGGGTTGCTGCCGACGTTGGCCGACGACGCCCGGATCGTCACCACCTCGTCGGGGGCCCACCGCGGCGTCGACATCGAGTTCGAGTCGATCCGGTCGGTCAACGACTACTCCGGGTTCCGGGCCTATCAGCGCTCCAAGCTCGCCAACATTCTCTTTTCGAATGAATTAGCCCGCCGGCTCGACCGTGCCGATCGGGCGATCATATCCAATTCCTTCCATCCGGGTGCGATCCCCGGCAGCGGCTTTGCCCGATTTCTGCCCGGCCCGCTGCCGCGGCTGTTCAGCGCGCTGGGTCGACTGCCGATGGCCACGACGGTCGAAGAGGGAGCCGCTACCGCGGTGTATCTCGCGGCCGCGCCGCAGGCCGACGGTGTCTCGGGCCAGTACTTCACCGATTGCGAGCCGACCGAGCCGTCTTCGGCGGCCCGCGACCGGACCACCCAGCGTCGGCTCTGGGCGGAGAGCGCCACCCTGCTCGGTATCGACGAACCGCTGGCCGACGCCGACGAGTGAGACAGTCGACAGCTTCGACAACGCTGAAAGCAGTTCGACGAGACGGTCGACCATGTTCGGGCAACTCATCGACTCGCTCCGCGAGCCGGCCTACACCGGTGACCGCCGCTGTTGGCCGTGTACGACAGGTAATGCCGTCTTGGTCGGACTGGCCGCACTACTGATCGGGCGTCGGTGGCGGCGGCTCGGCGGCCTGTTCGTTCTCGGAGTCGGCGGCCTGCTGATCGCCCTCCGTGGCTACGTCGTCCCCTACACGCCCCGGTTCGCGCCACGGCTCGTCGACCGACTGCCGGTCGACGTCGGGGTCGACCAATCGCCCGCCGAGTCGTCGGATTCGCTGGTGGCCACGGACGACCCCGACCAGTTGGTCGGCGTGCTGATCGAGGCGGGGGTGCTCACCGGCGATGAGATGCTCCATCTCGACGACAGCTTTGCGGAGGCGTGGACCGAGGAGATGGACGCCCTCCGCGAGGCGACCGACCGCGAGGTCGCCGCGGCGGCCGCCGCGGCCGTCCCGTTCGACGCCGAGTCGACCGTCTCGGGCGAGCGACTGCTCGTCGCAGGCGAGCGTGACACGTGGCTCACCAGACCCGTGGCGATCGCCGAAGCCGCCGGGATCGAGGCGCTCGTCGAGGCCGGCGTCGGCCGCGGGACCGCCGCCAGCGCCGCCGGGCCGCTGCGGATGTTCCTGCCCGCCTGCCCGGACTGCGGCGGGCCGGTCGTCGAGTCGACGATCAGCAACTGCTGTGGCGGGACCAAAGGGGTCTACGACCACCCCGACCGCGAGGTCATCGCCTGCGGGGACTGCGAGGCAGTCTGCTATGAGTTCCAGCCGCTCGACGACGGGGATAGCTAACCCCACCGGCGAGCAGTCGACCGACTCGTTTTACTATCGGGCACACCGAAAGAGGGTATGAGCATCGAAACGGGCAGCAGTGTCACGATCGAGTACGTCGGGCGGTTCGAGGACGGCAGCGTCTTCGATACCTCCCGCTACGACGTCGCCGAAGCACACGGCCTCGTCGAGGCACAGGACGCCGAGGAGGACGATTACGGCCCACTGTCGTTTACCGTCGGTGAGGGCGACGTGATCGAGGGGTTGGACGAGGCGGTTATCGGCCTCGAAGAGGGCGACGAGGAGCGAGTCACGATCCCGCCCGAAAAGGGGTACGGCGAGTTCAACCCCGAGTGGGTCCGGGAGTACGACGCCGAAACGTTCGAGGGGATGGTTGGCACCGAACCCGAGGTCGGCATGCACGTCCACGCCGAAAACGGGCTCCACGGTGACGTGACTGCAGTTAAAGACGGCACTGTCGAGGTCGACTTCAACCACGAACTGGCCGATACGACGCTGGTCTTCGAGATCGAAGTCCTCGGCGTCTGGTAAGAATTAGACCCGGCCGACGTTTTCGACGGCGATGCTCTCGACGCCGTCGACATCGCTGAAGGCCTCTTCGACGACCTCGGTGCCGCCAGCACCGTCGGCGACGATCACCGTCGGCAGCAGGGCGACGAGCCCGAAGGCCACGTCGTCGCGTTCGAAGCCGTTGATCTGTGCGCCCTCCGGAAGGGAGGCCTCAAGTCGCTCTTGGAGCTCATCGAGGTCGACCTCGGGGCTCTCCGGCATGACTTTCAGTTTGGCTGCGACTTTCCCCATCGTTATGGCCCCCGGAACCCGCAGTCGGGACACTCATAGAGGTTGCTCTGCTTGCGGCATTTGGCACAGCGGTGGATCCCTGTGCCGCAGTCCGGACAGCTGAACGAGGCAGCGTTCATCCCCGCGACCATGATGCCACAGGAGACACACTGTTGCTCGACGTCTTGTGCGGAGTCGCTCATACCTCTATCCACCAGTGGCCGACTTTTAACCCTTGCGAGGTCGAGTTTCGCCAGCCGGCGTGCCAAAACGGTTTCATCCACCGGCTCCAACGGCCGGTATGGCCGACCGCGACCCCGACCCCGCCCACGGCACCGACAATCCGCGGGCGATCCGCACCGTCGCCGTCACCGTCGACGACGTCGTCGCCGCCCTCGAAGCCAACCGAAGCGCCGACCGCGGGGCGGTCCTCCGGATCACACCCCCGTTTTCCGGCCGGATGCGCGCCCGCATCCACGCCGGCGGGGCGGCGTACGACACCGACCCCGAACCGATCCACCTCGATCCCGAGACACTCGTCGACGAGATTCCCGACTATCCGACGGCCGACGAGACCGAGGTCGACGACGAGACGGCCGCCGACATCGAGAGCCGGCGACAGCGACACACCGACCGCGTCGAAGCCTGGCGCGAGACGGTCCGCGGGCGACTCGCCGAGACGGTCGACATCGGGACGCCGGCTGGCGACCACACTGTTCGCGTGATCGGCCTCGGCGAGTGAACCAGCGCTGTCGCTGGCCGGGTGAAAATATAGAATGCGGGGCAGCCGTGGGGCCTAGAGACGCTGGAGGTTTTTGGCTCGGGGGCCTTTCTCCGCCTCCACGATGTCGAACTCGACGTCCTCGCCCTCTTCGAGGTCGGGGCCGCCGACATCCTCCATGTGGAAGAACACGTCGTCGTCCGCGTCGTCTGTTTCGATGAAGCCGTAACCGCCTGTGTCGTTGAAGAACGCAACCGTACCTTGTGCCATTCGCGATGTCTCCATTCGGGGGGATGTGACTCACACACATAATTCTATGGGTCGGAGTTCGGACCGGCCTCCGGCCCGTCAAAGGCGGGATGGGACCGCTTAGGCCGGATGGACGATCCCCGAAAACAGCTGATCGACGTGGTCGGCCTCGGTCGACTCGAGGGCCTGTGGGTAGCCGGCGACGCCGACCACGTAGTCGTCCTCGTGTGGGACCGCCGTGATTTCGAGCAGTATGTCGACGGTCAGCCCGTTCTGTTCCATCTCGGCCTCGAACGTCGACACCGTCGTCTCGGTTTCGAGGACGGTGGCCGTGGTCTCGTCGACCTCGTCGCCGACCGACAGCCCCTCGAACTCGCCGGAGAGCATCGAGACCAACTCCGCGTTGTCCATCTCCCCGACCGGGTTGAACGACTGGCCGGCGATCGAAAACGACGGGGTCGTCAGGAGAATACACTGGCTACTCCCGCCCTGCCGGTCGTCGACCGCGTCGGTCTCCTCGTCGTCCGTCGTCTCTTCGTCGGCCGTCTGTTGCGCCTCGGTCCCGTCGGTCTGGTTGGCAATCTCCTCGGGGAGTTCGCCGTCGTAGTCCTCCGGGAGGTCGCCATCGTAGTCCTCCGGGAGTTCCTCGGTATCGTTTGAGAGCGCCTCGGTGTCCCCGTCGGTCTCGTCTTCGGTGCTATTCCCGAGGAGCGCCGCCGCCGAGACCGATCGCTCGTAGGTCACCACCTGGTTGGCGGCCTCGATCGTCCGGCTCTGGCCGGCGACCTCGACCTCCTCGGAGACGGTTTCGGTCCGCTCGTCGGTGCGTTCGTACCCCGTCTCCGACAGGACGGCCTCGTCGACCGCCGCCGGTTGGGCCGTCTCGGAGAGCGGTCCATCGCCGGTGGCGAACTCCAGACAGCCTCCGAGGGCGGCCAGCCCGATCGTGCCCGCTGCCAGTAGTCGGCGTCGTGTGTACATGTGACCCGAACTGTCGATGCGAGTCGAATAAGCGTTATTTAAAACTATCTGATACTAAAACGGGAATCATCCGATCCCGGTGGCCGTCGAGCCGGGTTGTGAAATTCTTCGGCCGAACCGGCTGCTGTCCGGGTCGGACTTATGTTTGCTGCCGGTCGACCGATCGGTATGACGACGTACGTAGTTCCGACGGATTCGGTGCACACGAGTGCGGCGCTCTGTGACTATCTGGTCGACCGGGTCGGCGACGACGATGCCGTGCATGCGGTCTACTCACAGGACGACGCGTCGGCGAGCGCCGACCGCGACGGCGAGGACGCCCTCAACGCGGTCTATGCGCGACTGGGCGCGGTGGCGGCCGTCGAGACACACGTTCGTGGCACCACGCCCGCTGAGGACATCCGTGCGGTCGCCGCGGAAGTCGACGCCGACGAGGTCGTTATCGGTTCGGGTGGGTCGGAGGGCGTCGGGAGCATCACCGAGCAGGTCGTGACCGAGGCCGACTGCCCGGTGGTGGTGATCCCGCTGGTCTGATCAGCCCGTGAGCGCTACCCAGACGACCACGGCGTTCCATCCCGTGACACCCACCCCGACGACAGCGATCCCGAGGGGAACGCCGAGACGGTGGGGGCCGGGATGGCCCGCCAGAGGCCGTAGCTCCCAGCGAAAACCAGCAGTTTCACCACCCCGATCCCGGCGATGCCGAACCGGTTGACCACCGGGCCGACGACCGGTCCCGCCTCGACGACGCCCGCGAACTGGAGGCCGACGGCGGTCGTCGTCAGATCACCGACGCCGAAGAACGCGACGGCGATCACCCAGAGTATGGTCGGAAATCGGTCCAGTCGGCCGACGGCCGTCGACATACGGCCCGCCGCGGGCCACGAAGTATCGTTATTCGCCGCCTCCCGTACTGTAGTCACTGCCTACCGGTCCGGTAGGAGGCGGCTACGGCCACAGGGAAGGAGATTTAAGAGCGCCACGACAGCCATCGAACGATGACAGCCGCCTTCTTCGACCGGCTCGCCGACCGGATCGCCACCGCCGACAGCGTCGTCTCGGTCGGCCTCGATACCGACCCCGATCGGATCCCCGACCACCTCGTCGACCACGATCTGCCACAGTGGGCGTTCAACCGCCGGATCATCGACGCCACCCACGAACATGCGGCCTGCTACAAGCCGAACGCCGCCTTCTACGAGTCGGCCGACGGCTGGCGGGCCCTCCGGGAGACGATCGCCTACGCTCACGGCAAGGACGTGCCCGTCCTGCTGGATGCCAAACGCGCCGACATCGGCAACACGACCCGTCAGTACGCCGAGATGCTCGAAGAGGTCGACGCGATCACGGTCAACCCCTACATGGGTCGGGACTCGCTGCAGCCGTTCCTCGATCGCGCCGACAAGGGCGTGTTCGTGCTGTGTCGGACCTCGAACCCCGGCCGGGAGGACTTGCAGGACCTCGAACTCGACTCGGGTGAACCCCTCTACCGGCGGGTGGCCGCCCTCGCCGACCTATGGAACGCCAACGACAACGTCGGCCTCGTGGTGGGGGCGACCGGCCCCGACGAACTCGAAACGATCCGGGAGGCCGTCCCCGACTTGCCGTTCCTCGTACCGGGCGTCGGCGCGCAGGGCGGCGACGCCGAAGCCGCCGTCGAGTACGGCCTCAACGCCGACGGCGTCGGCCTCGTCAACTCCTCACGAGGGATCATCTACGCCGGTGAGGACGAGGGTGAGGCGTTCGCGGCGGCCGCCGGCCAGTCGGCCAAACGGCTCAAACGCCGGCTCAACCAGTACCGTAGCGAGGATTGATCACCGTCGACCGGCCAGACAGTCCCGACAGAGCCCCGTCGACCGGTCGTAGTGTCGCTCACAGACCAGCCCGCCGCACTGCTCACAGGTGTGTCTCCCACCGGCCGCCCCGCAGATGTGACAGCTGCCCACGATGGCCATACTCGTGGGACGGATCGGTCGGTCGTAGGGGTTGTGGCCACCGCCGAGAGAGTTACAACCGTGGACCACGTCGACCACACCAGTGGACCGAAACGGGATCGTCATCGGGGTCGCCGCGGTGCTTTCGGGCATCACTGTCCTCATGCTGATCGTCGGGATCGTGGTCAGCCCGTTTTTCCTCTTTGCAGCCCTGCCGTTCGGCGGCTCGGCGTACCTGCTGTGGTATCAGGCCAGCGGCCGGCTCGCCGAACGCGTGCGACGGGAGGCCGCCGCGGGAGCCGCCGATCGGGACCGCTCGTCGACCGGCTTCGATCCGGGCGGCTTCGGGGCTCGACGGACTGCCGAGGGACGTGACCCCCGCGAGCGCGCCCGCCGTACCCGACGGAACCGCCGGCGAGCACGGGCCGCCGTCGAGGAGCCGACGCTCTCGGCGACCGACGCCCGCCGTATTCTCGAGGTCGACGACACCGCCAGCGAAGGCGATATAAAGGCTGCCTACCGCCGGAAGGCAAAGGAATCTCATCCGGACACCGACTCCGGCGACGAGGAGACATTTAAGAAGGTAAGCCGTGCCTACGAGACGCTGACCGGGTAGTTCGGGAGCCATATAATCGATTGTCGGCTCCCGTCGGCTCTATTGTGGTATGGAGACACACGGCATGAAAAGCGTTTTACTGCCGCCTGACAAACGGCGGGTATGAGCGCGGATCGGGCCGCCCTGCAGCAGGCCCTCAAGCGCGGTGAACAGGACGGCGGGCACATCGAGTTCAAGGAACGACTCACGCGGGATCTCCACCTCTCCGACGGTCGGATGGAGAGTCTGGCTGCCCAACTCCGCCACCGGGTGCTGTCGGGCGACGGCGAGGCCACCTACGTCGTCGGCGTGACCGACGACGGCGGCATCGCGGGCATTGCTCCCGACGCCTTTTCCGAGACGATGGACGTGCTCTCCCTCCTCGCCGAGGAGGCCGGCGCGCACATCGAAAACGTCGACACCTGGCCCGCCGGCGACGACGGGCTGGTCGGGATGGCGACGATCCGTGAGGGGCCGATGCTCTCGGCCGACAACGGTCACATCGTCATCGGGACGGCCGGCCACGTCGACCACGGCAAGTCGACGCTGGTCGGCTCGCTGGTCACCGGCGAAGCCGACGACGGCGACGGCTTCACCCGTGGCTTTCTCGACGTCCAACCACACGAGGTCGAACGCGGGCTGTCGGCGGATCTCTCGTATGCCGTCTACGGCTTCGACGAGACGGGCGACCCCGTCCGGATGGACAACCCGCATCGAAAAACTGATCGCGCGCGCGTCGTGCAGGAGGCCAATCGGCTCGTCTCCTTCGTCGACACCGTCGGCCACGAGCCGTGGCTCCGGACGACCATCCGTGGCTTGGTCGGCCAGAAGATCGACTACGGCCTCTTGGCAGTTGCCGCCGACGACGGGCCGACCAAGACCACTCGCGAGCACCTCGGCATCCTGTTGGCGACCGACCTCCCGACGATCGTGACGGTGACGAAAGTCGACGCCGTCTCGCCCGAGCGGGTCGTCGAGGTCGAAAAGGAGATCGAGACGCTGCTGCGGGACGTCGACAAGACGCCGCTGCGGGTCGAGCGCTACGGCGTCGAAACTGCCGCCAGCGAACTGAGTGAGACGGTCGTCCCCATTATTCGGACGAGCGCGGTCCGCGGCGACGGGATGGCCGATCTCGACCGCCTGTTCGAGACGCTGCCCAAGCGGGCGACCGACGAACACAGCGCCTTCCAGATGTACATCGATCGCACCTACAACGTCACCGGCGTCGGGGCGGTCGCCTCCGGGACGATCAACGCCGGCAGCGTCTCGGCGGGCGACGAACTCCTGTTGGGGCCGATGCCAGATGGCAGTTTCCGCGAGGTCGAGGTCCGGTCGATCGAGATGCACTACCACCGGGTCGACGAGGCCAAAGCCGGCCGGATCGTCGGGATCGCCCTGAAGGGTGTCGCCGAACGCGAGGTCAAACGCGGGATGGTCCTGCTCCCGCGGGCGGCCGACCCCGAGCCGGTGCGCTCCTTCGAGGCCGAGGTGATGGTGCTTAACCACCCGACCCGAATCACCGAGGGCTACGAGCCCGTCGTCCACTTGGAGACGCTCAGCGAAACGGCGGTCTTCTCGCCGGCGGGTGGCAAGCTCCTCCCCGGTGATACGGGAACGACGACCGTCGAGTTCAAATTCCGCCCCTATTTCGTCGAGGAGGGCCAGCGGTTCGTCTTCCGTGAGGGCTCCAGCAAGGGCGTCGGCACCGTCACCTCGGTTGATGGGGAGTAGTTGACGACTACCACACCGTAGCCTCCGGCTACTGCCGGAGTCGTGACCGCAGCCTATTTTCTTCTAAACTCATCCTCGCTGGGTCGCTTGGCGACGCCACACAGCACGAACCACTCGGCCAGTCGCCGGAGGCGCTGCCGACGAATCCGGTCGGGGTCGGTGTGGTGGTGGCGCTCCCACGTCGGCAGGTCGACCACCTCATCGAGGTCGGCGATCGCCAGCGGCCCATCGGCCTCGGTCAGTACGGCATGGACCTCGTGGGCTCCATAGACGCCATCGCAC
>JAWOEO010000353.1:0-4635 GCA_046482755.1 Halohasta sp.
CCGGTCTGTAACGTCGAAAGCTCACCCGGCGACGGCGGCAAGTTCGCTCGGTCGACGGGTGTGTCGGCACAGCTGATGACCCACGACCGCAACGTTGCGGTCGTCCAGTTGCCCAGCGGCGAAGTCAAGCGGCTCAGCCCGGAGTGCCGGGCAACCATCGGCGTCGTTGCCGGTGGGGGTCGGACCGAAAAGCCGTTCGTCAAAGCGGGTAACAAGTACCACAAAATGAAAGCACGCGGCACGAAGTACCCGCGTGTCCGTGGGGTTGCGATGAACGCGATCGACCACCCGTTCGGTGGCGGTGGCCGACAGCACCCCGGCAAGCCCAAATCCGTCTCGCGGGACGCACCACCGGGCCGCAAGGTCGGTGACATCGCCTCGAAGCGAACCGGACGCGGCGGCAAAGGAGGACGTGACTAATGAGTAGCACAGAATACCGAACTGGCCGTGAGGGCGAGTTCACATACCGCGGTTACACGCTCGACGAGCTCCAAGACATGGACCTCGACGAGGTGGCAGAACTGCTCCCCGCTCGACAGCGGCGAACCATTCTCCGTGGTCTCTCCGAGGAACACCAGAAACTACTGGACAAAGCCGACGGGAAAGGCGACGAAGAGACTGCGAACAACCCGATCCGAACCCACCTGCGGGACATGCCGGTCCTGCCGGAGTTCGTCGGGCTCACGTTCGCTGTCTACACGGGCCAGAGCTTCGAGCGCGTCAAGATCGAACCCGAGATGATCGGGCACTATCTCGGCGAGTTCCAGCTCACCCGCAACTCGGTCGAACACGGACAGGCCGGGATTGGCGCGACCCGTTCATCGAAGTTCGTGCCCCTCAAGTAAATCATGGGAATCAACTACAGCGTCGAGGCCGACCCCGACACCACCGCGAAAGCGATGCTTCGGGAGCGGCCCATCAGCCTGAAGCACAGCAAGGCCATCTCGAAGGCTATCAAAGGCAAGACCGTCAGCGAGGCCGAGGAGTATCTCGATGCCGTCATTGCTGGCGAGCAGTCGGTGCCATTTAAACAACACAACACGGGTGTCGGCCACCGCTCGGATATCGACGGCTGGGATGCCGGTCGCTACCCGAACAAGGCCTCGAAGGACTTCAAAAAGCTCCTCGAAAACGCTCGGAACAACGGCACCAACAAGGGCTTCGAGGGCCCCGAAATGGAGATCGTCCACGTCGCACCCCACAAGGTCGGCGAGCGCGCGGGCCGCAAGCCTCGTGCGTTCGGCCGTGCCAGTGCGTGGAACACCACGCTCTGTGATGTCGAGCTCATCCTCGAAGTACCGGAGGCAGATCAATAATGGCAGACGAACACCAATTCATCGAAAACGGCCTCCAGCGCGCCCAGATCGACGAGTTCTTCGGCGATGAACTCGGTCGCGCAGGCTACGGTGGCATGGATATCGCCAAAACCCCGATGGGGACCCAAATCGTCCTCAAAGCAGAAAAGCCAGGGATGGTCATCGGGAAAGGCGGCAAGAACATTCGGAAGATCACCACCGAACTCACCGAACGGTTCGGAATGGAAGACCCCCAGATCGATGTCCAGGAAGTCGACGAGCCGGACCTCAACGCCCGGATCGTCGCCGACCGACTGGCCAACGCCTTAGAGCGTGGCTGGTACTTCCGGAAAGCCGGTCACACCACCATCGACCGCATCATGGACGCTGGCGCACTCGGCGCAGAAATCGTCCTCAGCGGGAAGGTGACCGGTGCTCGCTCACGAGTTGAGAAGTTCAACCGTGGCTACATCAAACACAACGGCGAACCAGCCCAGACTGTCGTCGACGAGGGTCAGGGCGTCGCCGTTATGAAACTCGGCACGATCGGTGTGACGGTCAAAATCATTCCGCCGGGAGCTGTGCTCCCTGACGACTTCCAGATCCACGACGACGTGGATGTCGAGGACGTCGAACAGGCAGGCGACGACGAGGGCGTCGAATCGCTGCTTGCCGAAGAACCCGAAGAGGTCCCAGACGTCACCGAAGACGACGAGACTGAAGACGTCGAGGTTCCTGACGAAGATCCAACAGAGGTTATCGACGAGGAACTCGTCGAGGAAGTCATCGACAGCGAGGCTGCCGCCTCGGAAGACGAAACCGCGTCCGACGAGGAGGCTGACGACGCCAGCGAGGCCGAGGCAGTCGACGAGTCGGACGATGACGAGGATCTCGACGAGGAGGTTGCCGAAGAGGCAGCCGATCTCGTCGCCGAGATGGAAGACGAAGACGACGAGGAGGTCGATAACTGATGGCGATCCTCTACGCCGAGGAGATCCGGGATATGACGGCCGCCGAGCGCGAGGTCGAACTCGAAGAGCTCGAAACCGAGCTGCTCAACCTCAAGGCCCTGCAGGCCGCCGGTGGCGTCCCAGAGAACCCGAGTCAGCTCAAAGAGCTGCGCCGGACCATCGCCCGACTGAAGACGATTCAGTCGGAAGAAGGCGACTTCGACGACGAATAACCGACTATGCCACGCACGCCCGAGACACTCACACGACACGAACTCATCGGCCTCCCCGTACGGGTGGTCGAGTCCGCCAGTGCCGACTCCGTCGGCCTTTCAGGGCGGGTCGTCAGCGAGACGATGCACACCATCGTCGTGTCGACTGCCTCGGGCGAGAAACGCGTGCCGAAAGCCGAGTCGACCTTCGAGTTCACACTCAGTGAGGAATCAGTTGATGAACAAGGTGCAGGCGTGCACACAGATGAAGCCGCCGAGATCGCAGCGGGAGACCATCCCGCGGCGGACCCGTCATCGGGACGGGGCCGGAAGGGCTCGGGGTCTCCGTCCGAACTCGGGGAGGAAACTGCGGGGGTCCGCCCTCGTCAGTCTTCGCCGTCGGAATGTTCCGCAAACCAGCAGGGTGGATGCGAGGGCGGAGTCTACGTTACGGTGGATGGCAGCCGACTACTCTCACGGCCTGCAGACCGAACCCAACGCACAGGAGATTCGAAATGGCGATAGGACTTGACGTACCTATGCCTCCGGAACCCGAAAACCCGGAGGAATACGACTACGAGAAGTGTCCGTTCTACGGACAGCTACCCGTTCGAGGCCAGACCCGCAGTGGGACTGTCGTCTCGACGGATATGGCAAAGACCGTCATCGTCGAGCAGGAGTACGACGTGTTCGTACCGAAATACGACCGGTATATGAAACGCCGGTCCCGTATTCCGGCCCACGTACCCGGCGTCCTCAGCGGGCTCGATGAAGGTGACGAAGTAACGATCGCGGAGACCCGACCGCTCTCGAAGACGAAATCCCACGTCGTCGTCGAAACGCTTGGAGGCGATGCCTGATGGAGGCCCTCAAAGCCGACGTGACACAGGGACTCGAGAAGGGCTCGCTGATCACGTGTGCCGACAACACCGGCGCGCGTGAACTGCGTGTCATCAGCGTCGCGGGCTACTCCGGGACGAAGAACCGACACCCCAAAGCCGGTCTCGGCGACAAGGTGACCGTCTCGGTTACCAAAGGGACCCCGGAGATGCGGCGGCAGGTGCTGGAGGCAGTTATTGTCCGCCAGCGTAAGCCGATCCGTCGACCGGACGGCATCCGTGTGAAGTTCGAGGACAACGCCGCCGTTCTCATCGACGAGAACGAGGAGCCTCGCGGGACCGACATCAAGGGCCCGATCGCACGCGAAGTCGCCGAGCGCTTCGGGAGCATCGCATCCACGGCGACGATGATCGTCTAGTATGACACGACAACCACACAAACAGCGAAAATCCGCTGCCAACGCGTCGCTCCACGAGCGACACGAGCAGGTCAAAGCGCCGCTGTCGGCCGACCTCCGCGAGCAGTACGACCAGCGGAGCGTCCGCGTCAACGCCGGCGACACCGTCGTCGTCCAGCGCGGCGACCACGCCGGAAGTGAGGGCGAAGTTCTCACTGTCGACCTCAAGAAGGCCGAGATCCACGTCGAGGACGTCACCGTCGAGAAGTCCGACGGCGAGGAGGTTCCCCGACCGCTCGATGCCAGCAACGTGCAGGTAACCGAGCTGGATCTCGAGGACCCACGGCGCGAGGCCCGACTCGAAGGCGAGGAGGACAACGCATGAGCAACCACCAGAAACGACTCTCGGTACCGAACTCGTGGCCGGTCGAACGGAAGACCGAAACCTACACCGTCAAAGCCGGTGCAGGCCCCCACGGCGAGGCCGGTGTGCCGCTGCTCGTCCTGCTGCGGGACGTGCTCGGCTACGTCGACTCGAAGAAGGAAGCACGCTATGCGCTGAATCAGGACTCGATTCTCGTCAACGGGGATGCGATTTCCGACGAACGCCGACCGATCGGTATGTTCGACATCATCGCGTTCACCGAACGCGGCGAGTTCTACCGTGTGTTCCCCGACGAGGGCGGTCGGCTCGCGCTGACCCCCATCGACGAGGATTCGGCAGGCAGTCGGCTCGGCAAGATCGTCCGCAAGGAGCAGGTCTCCGGCGGCGACTTCCAGCTGACGCTCCACGACGGCACCAACGTCCGCACCGACGACGCCAGCGAGTACAGCACGAACGACTCGCTCGTTATCGATAACGAGAGCAAGGAGATCGTCGCCCACTTCGTCTACGAGGAGGGCGCACTCGTCACCGCCGTCGACGGCCAGCACGCCGGTCA
>JAWOEO010000096.1:0-4605 GCA_046482755.1 Halohasta sp.
ATGCGATCGGCCAGGGGGCGGAACTTGTCGAGGGTCATCCGAGGAGGTACTCCGTGAAGTCGACCTCGCCCGCACTCGGTTCGCGGTCGCCTGCGATCACCGCCGCAATCTCGTCGGCGACCGCCTCCGGGTCGCGGTCGGTGGTGTCGACCTCGTAGACCGACTCCTGACCGTGCTCCTCGACGGCCTCCGAGAGCACCCCGTCGAGGGCCTCGCTTTCGGCGTTCTCTCGGGCCTTCTCGGGTGGGTCGCCACGTTCTTCGAGCCGGGCTTCGAGATCGGCCGGCGCACAGCGCAGGACGACCACGCGGTCGGCATCGACGTGGTGGGCGAGATGGGATTCGAGGACGCCCTCCCAGTCGCCGAGATGCGACCGGACGGCCTCAAGGTCGGTCACCAGCGAGTCGCGGTCGACGTCGCGTTCGGTCCACAGCTCGTGGGTCTTGATCTCGTCGTTGAGGTGGATGACCGGCGCGTCGACGCCGCGGTCGCTCAGTGCCTCCGTAGCGGTGGTCTTGCCGGTGCCGGGCGTCCCGGTCACGGCGATCCGCAGGGAGAGGTCGTCGGTCACGTCGGGGCCACCTCGGCCAGAATCCCGTTGAGGGTGTCGACGGCCGTCTTCGTCTCCTCGCGGGTGCCACAGGAGATCCGGACACAGCCCGGCAGCCCGAAACTGCTGCAGTCACGGATGATGACGCCCTCCTGCTGGCTGCGCTCGGCGACGTGACTCGCATCGCCCACGTCGGCGAGGACGAAGTTGCCCGCGCTCTCGAAGGTCGGCGCGTCGAGGTTCTCGTGGAGGTACTCGCGTGCCCAGCGGGCCGTCTCGACCGACTGATCGACGTGGTCGTCGTCGTCGAGGGCGGCCAGTGCGGCCCGGCAGGCGAGTTCGTTGGCGGCGAAGGGGGTGTTGACGCGAGCGTAGGCGTCGGCCCACGACTCGGGGACGACCCCGTAGCCGATCCGGAGGCCAGCCAGTCCGTAGGCCTTCGAAAAGGTTCGGAGTACCGCCACGTTGTCGTACTCGGAGAGGAGGTCGATGCTGGTCGGCCGCTCGGAGTACTCGCCGTAGGCCTCGTCGACCACGACGAGGGTCCCGTCGTCGACCGCTTCCAGCAGCGTCGTGATCTCTGCGCGGGCCCACTCGCTGCCGGTCGGGTTGTGCGGCGAGGTGAGGTGGACGATTCGCTCGCCGTCGTAGGCCTCAAGGACGATGTCTGCGGTCTGGGCGAACTCGTCGTCCTTCGAGAGTTCGTAGGTCGACACCTCGCCGTGGTGGTGGCGGGCGCTCATCGAGTAGTAGGAAAAGCCGGGCTCGGGGACCAATACGGACTGACCCGGATCGAGCATGGCCCGCGAGAGGTAGTCGATCGCGCCGTCGGCCCCCGGCGAGACCCAGACCTGCTCGCTGGCCACGTCCCATGTGTCGGCCAGTTTCTCGGTGAGATCGGTGTGGGCGGCCTTCGGATAGACGTGCAGCCCCTCTTGGGCGCGGTCGGTGACGGCGTCGACCGCGGCGGGGCTGGAGCCGTGAGGGTTCTCGTTCGAGGAGAGTTTGATCAGTTCGTCGGGGTCGAGCCCGAGGTCGCGGGCGACCTCCTCGATTCCCCGGCCTGGCACGTAGGGGCTGGTCGCGGAGAGATCCCGTGGGTGCATAGTCATGGAAAGTAGACCCCCGGACTTAAGCGTGATACATCCACACGCGGGCTGTCGCGCCGGTAGCGGCCACCCACTTCAGTAGTCGCTGCCTACTCCCGTGGGTCGACGCCAGCACGCTCGATGGTCAGCTCCCGGCCATCGGTGTCGATCGGGATCGGCGCATCGGGGTCGGTTCGGTGGCTCATGCGGACTCCGGTGTCGGCTCGGTCGACCCGGCAAGCGTCGACGGCCCCGCTCGTCGTTGGAGCCAGCCGAACGTCGCGGCGATCAGTAGCCAGCTCCCGGCCTGTCCGAGGACCACCGTCGCCTGATAGGCCGCGACGAGATCGGTCGACAGCCCCGGATGGGTGACGATCGTCGGTGTAACCGCCGGCAGGACGACCGCTGCGCCGACGATCGGAGCCAGCCCGGTGGCAACGCCGACCAGCCGGTGTCGGGGAGCCGTCCGCCGGTAGCCGGCGACGGCGGCCGCCGCAACGGCCGCACCGACGCCGACGAGCCCGGCGTAGATCGCCAGCCGGGCGTCGACGCCATAGAGGTACTCGGAGGCCGGCGTCGCGGGCGGCGAGACCAGCCACGGGATCGCCGACACTGTGAGGAAGCCACAGCCGGCGAGGACGTAGTGCCGGACCTGCCCGCCCGGCAGCGCGGGTTCGAGGACGAACAGCGCGAGCCCGAAGCTCCCGCCCAAGACGATCGCCCACAGCAGCCCCCCGCCGACGCTGACGAGGGAGGCGGTCGGCTCGGCGACGGCTGCCGCCTCGGCGGCGTGATGGCCGTGGTCGTGGCCCGAGTGGTCGACCGCCTCGATCAGTGGGCCGGCGACGACCGCGGTGAACAGCCCGTAGGCAATGCCACCGATCGCTCCCGCCGAGACGCCGTGCGTGAGATACCCCCGCATCGCTCAGTGGCAGACGATCCCGGTGGCGTGCCGGAAGTCGTGTAGCGAGTCGTGGACTAGCGGCTCCTGTAGCACGACCAGCGTGAACACGATCGCGGCCGCAAAAGCGGCAACGGCCACGAACTGGGGCGGTGACAGGGTCGTGCGTACGATTCGAACTCGGTCCGCAACGGTGTCGTCTGTGGCAGCCATGAAACTCTGATTGTGCTTCTGAAAGTTCGATTGTAAAACTTGTGATTCACTGGACCCGACGCTCGGTATAGCGAGCGCTCGGAGCAGAAGCGACGGAGCGTTCGACGTGTCAGCGCTGGGTAGTCACCGACTACCAGTCGGTAGTAGGCGGCTACGCGTCGACGTCGTGTTCTAGCGTGCCGATCCCCTCGATCTCGACTTCGACGTGGTCGCCGTCCGACAGCGGGCCGACTCCTGCGGGCGTGCCCGTCGAGATCACGTCGCCGGCTTCGAGGGTGAGGTGGGTCGTGATCTCGGCGATCAGCTCCGGCACCGAGAAGATGAACTGGTCGATCGTCGACGACTGCTTAGTCTCGCCGTCGACCCGGAGTTCGATACTCGCATCGTCAGGAACCTCGTCGGGCGTCGCCACGACGGGCCCCATCGGGGCGGCATTGTCGAAGGCCTTGCCCCGGACCCAGTTCTGTTCGCGGTCCTGATCGTCCCGATTGGAGATGTCGTTGAGGCAGGTGTAGCCCTCCACCACGTCCATCGCCTCCTCGGCGTCGACGTTCCGACACTGCTGGCCGATGACCACGGCGAGTTCGGCCTCCCAGTCGACGCGTTCTTTCCCTGCCGGCAGCCGCACCGTACTGCCGTGGGCGGCGACGGTGTTCGGCGGCTTCAGGAAGAGCAGCGGCCGCTCCGGGAGTTCGGAGTCCCGTTCGGCGGCGTGGTCGGCGTAGTTGAGCCCGACGCAGACGATCTTGGTCGGCTCGCAGGGCGGCAGGACGTCGACGGCCTCGGGGTCGTACGTTCGATCGCCGAAGCGGATCGTTCCGTCGTCGAGCGTCCCACGCCGGACTGAGCCGGCCGGATCGCGGAAGCGGATGTAGCGCATACCGGGGGTTAGGAGACGAGTAACAAAGTGTTTGGTAGTCGGCACTGACCGGCGCGGTTCAATTTTATATACGCGCTGGCACAATCGGTCGACGGTATGTCCTTCGAACTCACGTGGCACGGCCACTCCACATGGCACGTCAGCGTCGGCGACACCACCCTCCTAATCGATCCGTTCTTCGACAACCCGAAGACGGAACTCGACCCGAGTGCCGTCGAGACGCCCGACTACCTCCTCCTCACGCATGGCCACGCCGATCACATCGCCCACGCACCCGAGTTCAGCGACGCCACGCTGGTCGGGACTCCCGAGATCGTGAGTTACGCCAGCGCCGAGATGGGCTTCGACGACGCCATCGGGATGAACCTCGGCGGTACCGTCGAGTGTGGCGACGCCTTCGTGACGATGGTTCGGGCCGATCACACCAACGGGATCAACACCGACCACGAGTTCTCCGGCGGGATGCCCGCAGGGTTCGTCATCGGCGACGCTGCGCCGCAGGCAGAGGGCGAGTCGACCAGTTTCTACCATGCGGGCGACACCAGTCTGATGAGCGAAATGCGGGACGTCATCGGTCCGTATCTCGACCCGGATGCCGCCGCCGTGCCGACCGGCGATCACTTCACGATGGGGCCGTGGCAGGCTGCGGTCGCCGTCGACTGGCTCGACGTCGACCACGCCTTCCCGATGCATTACGACACGTTCCCGCCGATCGAGATCGATGTCGACGAGTGGGTCCGAGAGGTGCGGGCGACCGGCACCGACGCTGAACCGCACGTCCTCGCCGGTGACGAGACGTTCGACCTGTAGGTCATCGGCCGTCGGCCGCCGATCGCACGCCAGTGGTCGGTCGACATCACCCGGTATCGCGTCGTGACTGGTAGGTAATCGGAACCGGCTTCGTTCGCATCGGCAGTGAGCAACGTTTAGGATGGTCGCGGGCGTCGACGCGAATGCATGACGGATATCGAAA
>JAWOEO010000102.1:0-8612 GCA_046482755.1 Halohasta sp.
CCACCATACGCACCTCTACACCGGGATTACGGGCGGCCGCGAGAACATGCGTCGACTCTCGGAGGCAGGCCTCGACGAGATCCGGTTCCACCCACCCTACGAGCAGTGGGGCGAGTTGCACGGAACAGAGTGGGAAGAAATCCTCTATATCGCCCGCGAGGAGGGACTGACACCCGCCTTCGAGATTCCCGGCATTCGCGCCGAACCCGAATTCTTGGAGTTCCTCGACGAGGGAGCGGCAGAGTTCTGCAACATCAATGAATTTGAAATGAGCGACGGCAACTACCGTCGGATGCAGGAGCAGGGATATGAGCTTCAAGAGGGCCACATGTCGGCGGTCGACGGGTCGAAAGAGGCAATTCTCGACGCAATGGGCGACCACGAGCGCGTGTATTTCTGTACCAGCGTCTTCAAGGACGCCGCCCAGCACCGCAACCGGCTCAAGCGGATGGCGCGCGTGATCCGCCGGGAGTTCGACGAGATCACCGACGACGGGACGCTCGTCTACGGCAAGACGTGGGAGTCGGAGGCCAAACTCCAAGCCCTCGGCGTGCCCGAGGAGTTCTACACGGTCAAACCGGATCACGTCGAACTCGCGTGGTGGCTCCTCGAAGAGATGGTCGAGGAGGGCGACGTCAGCGAGGGCGAGATCGTCGAGCAGTATCCCACCGTCAACGGCACTGTCGTCGAGCGGACGCCGCTGGCGTAGCGCCTTTTTATAGAAATTCAAGGAGAATACCTGACCCTTTAGGGTCAGGATGAATCCGACAACTCTTCCACAACCCACCGTCGATGGCGAGGCCGGATATTCCACGCCAACCGACACCATTAACATAACAGCATCCATAACCAGTTATGAAGCCAGAAATGAGTCGAACCGTCCGAACTTTCGAGGCCACTATCACGAACCAGCGACAAGTTCGTGACGACCTTGATCAACTCGGATGGGCCGCCTCAAAACTCTGGAACGTCGGTCGTTACTACGCGCAAGAACAGTGGGATGAAACGGGTGAGATCCCCGATGACGGGGAATTCAAAGCCGAACTCAAAAGCCACGAACGCTACACGGACTTACATTCTCAATCCAGTCAGCGCGTTCTCGAAGAACTTGCTGAAGCGTTCAACGGCTGGTTTAGCAAGCGTCGGAACGGCGACGACCGTGCCCGACCGCCCGGCTACCGCAAGAACGGTGGCTCTCATCCACGTTCAACTGTGTCGTTCAAAGCGGCTGGCTTCAAGCACGATGCACAGTTCACCCGTGTTCGCCTCTCGAAAGGCCGCAACCTCAAAGACCACCGTTCAGATTTCATCCTCTGTGAGTACCAGACTCGCCCAGATGTTGACCTGACCGAGTGGGACATTCAGCAGGTTCGCGCCGTCTACAAACGTGACGAATGGAGGCTTCAATTCGTCTGTCGCACCACCATCAACCCGGAACCGCCGGGAGACGAGGTGGCTGGTATTGACCTCGGGATATGCAACTTCGCTGCCGTCTCCTTCGGCGGTGAGTCTATATTGTATCCCGGTGGCGCACTCAAAGAGGACGAATACTACTTCACGAAGAAGAAAGCCAAGTGTGACGATTCCTCGTCTCGTGAAGCTACTCGGCTTGACCGGACGCGAACGGGTCGTCGGACGCACTTCTTGCACACGCTCTCGAAAGCAATCGTAGAGGAGTGCGTCGAACGAAGTGTTGGAACACTCGTGGTTGGTGATCTCGGCGGTATCCGAGAGGACGACGAGAACGGCGAACCACGCAACTGGGGCGACCACGGCAATCTCGACTTGCACGGGTGGGCGTTCGACCGCTTTACGACGCTTCTGGACTACAAAGCAGAAGCCGAAGGTATCGACGTTGAGTTGGTGTCGGAACGTGACACGTCGAAGTCATGTTCGGCGTGCGGTCACACTGACGACAACCAGCGTGTCGAACGTGGACTGTACGTGTGTGAGGCGTGCGACACGGTTGCGAACGCAGATGTAAACGGTGCGGAGAACATTCGGCAGAAGGTACTCCCGAGTCTCGCCACGGATGGCGGTGATAGGGATAACGGCTGGTTGGCACAGCCAGCGGTTCACCTGTTCGATCGTAGTGAGGGCCGTCTCGCCCCACAAGAACAGGTCGTGAACCGCGAACCATAATATCCCAACTCAGCGGTGCGGTGCCGTGGGATTCCCGCGTCTTCAGGCGCGGGAGGATGTCAACGGCTACTGATCCGCGCTGAGCGACCAGCGTTCTCGTGAGCTGTGCGAGACCGGAGGTCTCGCCGGAAACCGGCCGGTGGCCGGTGACGAAGCGAACGAGAGCACGGAAGAGCTTGCTCTTCCGGAGGGAGCGAAGCGCGTTTTAATCAACGTTTTGCCGAGCGAGCGAAGCGAGCGCAGGACAAAACGTTGTCTAGAAGCCAAAGAACGGGACGAACCGGAAGACGAGGTAGGCACCGACCGTCGAGATAACCGGGACGACGTTCTGCATCAACACCACGCGGGCGGTCGTGCCGGGGTTGAACAGGTCGGCGGCGCTAGGGATATCTTCGGGTTCTTCCTCGCCGATCGGCGGCAGGGATTCACCCTCGGTGTCGCCGGCCAGCGAGTCGACCGAGAGCCGCGTCTGGCCGGCCTTCTCGGAGATGTCAGAGCGGGAGGCCCGCATGGTTCGGGTCGCCCGCCCCCAGCCGAGGCCGATGATGGACATGGTGGCGATGACGACGAAACTCGCGGGGATACCGATCGCCGAGAGCCCCACCACGAGGATGGCGCTGACGGTGGCGACGACGATCGCGGCGGTCAGCGGCAGTTGCGTGATGTCGCTGCCGAGGGTATCCAGCGTCCGGCGGGCGATCGTGAACGCGCCGATGGCGACCGCTCCACAGGCGATGATGATCCCGGTGTTCATCTCCAGGGCACCGCTGCCGACCAGCGGGGCGATCGCGTTGGCGACGTTGCTCGTCCCGGAGCTAAAGGCCATGATACAGCCGATTGCGATGACGATGGCGGTGCCGACCAACTCTCGGGGCGTCGTGTTCGGGCCGAGAGTGACCGTTGGGAGGCCGCCCGAACGGTCGACAGACAGCAGCGCGCCCTCGCTTTGGGCGAGTGCGATCCGCTTGTTGAGCGTCGCATAGAAGTAGCGGCCGATGACCGCCGAGATCCAAAAGCCGATGACGGGGGCGACCAGCCACCACGAGACGATCTCGCCCATGACGGCCCAATCGAGGGCCCCACTTGCGAGGCCGAGCCCGGCGATCGCGCCGACCGCCGTCATCGAGGTGGAGGCGGGGACGCCGAAGACGTTGCCGACGAACAGCGCCAGCCCGATGAAAAAGAGCACGGTGATCGACGCCGGCAGAGTGAAAATGGCGGGGTCGGTCACCAACTCCCGTCCGAGGGTGTCGACGACCCGACGGCCGATCGTCCACGCGCCGATGAAAAAGAAGACGCTCATCAGGCCTGCGGCCAGCGTCTTCGAGAGCGTCCCCGCGCCGACCGCCGGGCCGAAGGCAGGGCCGGTCGTCGCCCCGCCGATGTTGTATCCGACGAAGATCGCTACCACGACGCCGATAATCAACAGTACCTCGGTCACAGTAGCACCCACTTGCTGCCGGTCGGGGTTAAGTCTCGGGTGTTCGGCCGGCAGCCGACCGGCGGGATTATTTGGGTCCGGTCGGGACCTCCGGTATGCAAACGCTCACCGAAAAGCGGGTCTTCGGCGACAAAAGCGGGACGACCGAACTGTTCGTCGCCAGCGAAACCGGGCTCGTCGGCGTCTCGGTGTCGGCCGACCAGATCGGCGAGTTCGGCCTCGCCCACCGCGGGCCGGTCGGCGCGGTTGCGGCCAGCGACGAGGGCGTGCTGATCGGCACCGACGACGGTCTCGAACACAGCGGCCCGGCCGAGACGGCAGCCGAGCGAGCCCAGTGGCGGACGTTCGACCCGGTCGACGCTCCCGTCGGGGCGGTCGACGCCGTCGGGTGGGGCCCCGGAGGACCGGTCGCCGCCGGCGACGACCACCTCGTCGGCCGCCTCAACGACGAGTGGGTCAGCCTCGGCCATATCGAGGACGTCCGGGCGGTCGACGGCGGGCTGGTCGCGGCCGACAACGGCGTCTACCGGCTGACGACGGCGGGCGTAGATCACGTCGGACTCGATGACGTACGCGATGTCGCCGGCCACGGCCAGCCGCTGGCGGCGACCGCCGACGGCCTGTTCGCGCTGGCCAACGGCTGGCAGTCGGTCGCCGACGGGGCGTTCGACCGGGTGGCCAGCGACGGTCACGGCCACGCCCACGCGGTCGGCCCCGCGGGGCTCCGGCGCCGGGTCGAGGCGACCGGCGAGTGGACCTCGACCGAACTGCCGGTCGGCTCGCCGGCCGTCGACGTCGCCTACGGCGGGGGGATCGTCGCCGCGGTGACCGAGGACGGGACGCTGTGTGTCGACGCCGGCGACGGGTGGCGACACCAGCTACTGGGCGTTCGCGGCGTCAACGGCGTGGCCGTCGGCGCTGGCAACGACGCCGAGTAGGCGGCCGGCAGGTGGCAACTATCGACACGCGTGATCGATCAGTGATCGGTGGTGGTCGACGGCCGAACACCGAAACGCGGTTTAGGGGGGACGGGAAAGGGGCGCGTATGACCACCATCATCCCCGGGGCGGCCTCGCAGGCGCTGGCCGCCGAGTTGGCCGCCGAGTGCGGCGCGGCGCTGGCGGTCCCGACCTACGACCGGTTTGCCGACGGCGAGACGCTGGCGGCGATCCCCGCATTCGACGACAGCGAGGCGATCGTCGTGGCGTCGACGGCGACCAACGACGCCCACATCGAACTCCTCCAACTGCAGGACGCCGCCCGCGAGGCCGGCGCGGAGACGGTGACGACGGTGATCCCGTATCTGGGCTACGCCCGTCAGGACAAGGCGTTCAAATCCGGCCAACCGATCTCAGTGCGGGCGACCGCACGAGCGATCAGCACCGGCACCGACCGCGTGCTGCTGGTCGAGCCCCACGAGCCGGCGGTGGCGGACTTCTTCACCGTGCCGACGGAGACGGTCGGCGCGGCCGACCGGCTGGCGGGAGCGCTGGTCGGCCTCGATGACCCGCTGTTTGTCGCGCCCGACGAGGGGGCAATCGAGTTGGCGACGACCACGCGGGACGCCTACGGTGAGGGCGCGGTCGACTACTTCGAGAAGGAGCGGGATTACGAAACCGGCGAGATCGAACTCACGCCGAGCGACGCACCGGTCGCCGGCCGGGACGTGGTGGTGGTCGACGACATCATCGCTACCGGTGGGACGATGAGCGGCGCGATCGAGGTGCTCGTCGACCGGGGAGCCGACCGGGTGTTCGCCGTCTGTGTCCATCCAGTGTTGGCCGAGGCCGCGCTGACGCGACTGTCGGCGGCCGGCGTCGAGCGCGTCGTCGGCACCGACACCCTCGAACGCGCGGTCAGTGAGGTGTCGGTCGCGCCGGCGATCGCCACCCTGCTGGCCGAATAGGTGGGTCGACGCCCCCGCGGCCGAAACATGAGAGGCCGTGGAGCCGGGACAATCGATCCGGAAGTTCTTTTGAGTGCACCGCCACAGATCGAATATGGCTGGACGATACGGCGAGTTAGACTATTCACAGGCGGTGAAACGTGGCGTCGCCATCGGCGGGCTGTTGGTGGTGGGTGGCTTCCTCGGCGAGGAGGTCGGCCATCTGCTGTACGGCGACCTGACGGGGACACTCAACACCCTCTTTACGTCGATGGAGTTCGGCGGGATCATCGTCGCCATGATCGCGGTGTTCGTCTTCGGCATCGCCCTCCCGCTGACCGAGTAGCGCTCAGGGCCGATCGCCACCAACGTTCTTTATGGGGGCGCGAGAAACGGGCGGATATGACGTCGAAAACGATCTTCGAGCAGATCAGAGACGGGGAGATTCCGGCCCGGATCATCCACGAGACCGAGACCACGCTGGCGTTCCTCGATGCCCACCCGCTCGCTCGCGGCCACACGCTCGTGGTTCCGAAGGAGCCCTACGAACACCTGCAAGATCTGCCCGCCGACCTCTCGGCGGATCTCTTCGAGACCGTCCGCGAGCTCACTCCCACGATCGAGGCGGCCGTAGAGGCCGACGCCACCACCATCGGCGTCAACAACGGCGAGGCCGCCGGCCAGGAGGTCCCTCACGTCCACGTCCACATCATCCCCCGGTTCGAGGGCGACAACAGCGGCCCGATCCACGCCATCGCCATCGACTCCCCGGAGTTCTCCGAAGACGAACTCGATGGGATCGCCGACGCGATCGCCGACGAACGGTCCGCATAGACCGCCACACGTCTTGTCATGTCATCGTATAAAAAATACGTACAATCGCGCAAATTTGTTCATTATCCAACTGTTATAGGGATACGGGAGAGACGGGGAGTCGACGGTATGCCCTCCACCATTGCCCGCTGCCCCGACTGCGGCAGCGACATCTACACCGATGCGGACGAACAGCTCTGTGAGGAGTGCGGTCTCGTCGTCGAGGCCGACCGGCTGGATCGTGGTCCCGACTGGCGGTCGTTCGCCGACGACGAGACCGACCCCAAACGGACCGGCGCGCCGCTGACCGACGCCCGCCACGATCGGGGACTGTCGACGGAGATCGGCTACTCGGCTGACATCAGTCCGGAGAAGCGACGGCAGTTCGCCCGACTACGCCGCCAGCACAACCGCGCACGGATCGCCGACAAGCGGACGCGAAACCAGATCCATGCCTTCACGCGGATCAAACACATCGTCAGCAACCGGTCGCTCCCGGAGCAGGTCCGGGACCACGCCTGCTCGCTGTTCCGCTCGGCGCAAAACGAGGACCTCCTCCGGGGGCGGTCGATCGAGGGATTCGTCGCGGCCTGTCTGTATGCGGCCTGCCGGATCGAGTCGCTCTCGCGGACGATCGACGAGATCGTCAGTGCCTCCCAGAGCAGCCGTGCGGAGTTTCGGGCGGCCTACGACGCGTTGAACCGCGATCTCGGGTTGCCGGTCGAGCCGACCCACCCGCGGGAGTACCTCCCCCGGTATGCCAACCAGCTCGGGCTGTCGACCGAGATCGAACACCGCGCCCACGAGTTGGCCGACCGGACCGAACGGGAGGGAATCCTCAACGGCCGGAACCCCAGCGGCGTGGCTGCGGCCTGTCTGTATACGGCGGCGAAAGAAAACGGTGTGAGCCTCACACAGCGTGAGGCGGCGACGGTTGCATCCGTGACACCAGTCACGCTCCGGACGACCTATCAGGAGCTCGGCCCCTGAGTCGCCCGTCGGGACGACGTGGCTGACAGCGGTACCGAGAGAGCGCCGCGACCGGCCCCGCGTCAGAAGCCTGTTCGGCCCACCCCACGACGCAGCAGCCAGCACGGCGGATGCGAGGCGGCTCGGCACCCCGAGGAGCGGTCGAACCGTACGGGCTCGGCGCTCCCACCGACGACTGTTGTCACCAGTGTAAAAAGTACAGACAGGCTACCCCCATCGACTGCTCGATAGATACTCGATACTACCAGTACAACGACCTACTACTTCGGCGAAGCCACCGCTTATAGCTTCTCTTCCGGCAGAATGTACACGTCTTGGCCGTCTGTGAGTACGGGAACCGTCTCGGCGTCGGGGTCGAAGTAGTCGGGTCGACCGACGGTTTTGGCCTCGTAGGTCTCGGGATCGAGCAGTTGGACCGCATGCTCGTCCTCGACGGCGACGACGGTGGTATCGACCGCGTCGCTGGTCCGACCGAGTTTCCTCACGTCGGGGGTCGTCCCCGCTTCGTGGTCCGCCTCGTAGCGCTCGCCCGTCCGGAGCCGGGTCCCCTTGAGGTTGCCGTGGGCGCTGGTGACGACCACTGGGCCGTCGCCGTCCTCGGGGTCGACCACGTCGCCGGGAGTGTACTTCGGGAGTCGGGCGACGAAGGTGACCCGGTAGACCTCGTTGCCGTCGCCGTCCTCGGTGACCAGCGTCGGGTAGTCGTCGACCGTCCCGCCGAACCGGTCGGTGATGCGGGTGGCGATCGCCTGGCCGAGTTTGTTCGTCGAGAGCTTGACGTTCGGGCCGGCCTCGTCGCTCCGGTCGACGGAGGTGATAAACGCCTCGCGGTCGCCGTCGGCCTCGCGGTTGGCGACGTAGGACTCGGCGACCTCGATGGCCGCCTCGGCCTCGTCGGGCCGAACCGGGCGGTCCTCGGCGCGGATCTGGAGGATGCTGGCGTAGTAGCCGCCGGCGATCCGGCCACACCGGTCACAGACCTCCTTGCCGATGCGAACCGGGACCGTTAGGTGCTCACTAACCGGAGTGTCACGAACGACACCGGAGAACGAACAGTGCATTCGGATCGTCGTCTCGTCGACCTGTTCGGGCTCGACTCCCCACTCGATGTCGGCGGCGTCGATGTGGACCGACAGCGCCTCCGAGACCGCCTCGATGGCGACGTCGGTGTAGTCGACGGCCCCGAAGTCGACCCACCGGTTGCCCCGGTGGACCGCCCCACAGCGTCCGCAGACCGTGACGTGGACCCGGTCGGGGACGTCGATCAACTCGAAAGCGTCGAAATAACAGCTATCGCAGAGCAGCGCCGCCCCGGCCCGGCGAGCCGCGGGACGGGACGGC
>JAWOEO010000103.1:0-2504 GCA_046482755.1 Halohasta sp.
GTTACTCGGCGTCGTCTTCCTCGGTCTCGATGACGTCGATCACTGACAGCGGGACGTCACGGAGCGCGCCGCCGACCTCGCTTTTGGCGATCCGGGAGGCGTGTTCGACGCTGTCGGCGTTGAAGATGTCGGTCTCCAACAACAGCCCCACGAGGGCGGTGTCGGCGGCGATAAACGCCGAGTCGAACGGCTCGCCGCAGGCCGGACAGCCCGTGACGCCGACCTCGACGTCGACGTACTCCTTGCCCTCCTGATTGAGCCGCTTGCCCGCCGAACTGACCGCGACCCCGATCGCATCGTCGACGTCTTCGACATCACGAACCAACCACGCCGCCTCCATCGCAACGAGATAGTTACTCATTACCCGACCGACGGGCCGGAGGGTTTCGTGTCTTGTGGTTCAGCCGCGTCCGCCGTAGGTGCCGTGACACCACCCGCCACAAATAGGCGCAAGGCAGCGGCTGGATTCTCATAAGTTATGACAATCCCCCCGGTTGGCCACCCCGTTTACCAGCCACGACGCGCGGGAGACCTACCCGAGTTGGATTCGGTCCAACTGCAGTTTAATCGCATGACAGCGCCGGGTTCGTTGATTCCGCTGTCGGGGAAGGTTTATATACCGCTACACCAGCAGCAGAAGTACGGATATGATCGAATCGGTTACGCGGCTCACCGTGTTCGCCCTGTACCAGTTCACCGTCCTGCTCGGGATCCTCCTGCTGCCGGTCGCGCTCGCGGCCCGTCGGGTCGGGATCACCCTGCCGGTCGACAACCTCATCGAGCGGCTGGATTCGGCCTACGACCGAACGGCCGCCTAACAGTCCACCAATTACTATACTGCTGGTCGCCCTACGTGGGGTATGAAACTCCGGACGCTACTCGGCTCGGCGCTCGCCGGACTCGGTGGGATCGTCGCGGTCAACCGCGGGCTGCGGTCGACGGCCGACCTCCCGCCGGCGCTCGACGGCCATCAAGAGACGTTCCGGTGGCGCGGCCTCGATGTCGCCTACACCGAGGCCGGCGACCCCGAGGCCCCCGATCTCGTCTTGCTCCACGGAATCAACGCCGCCGGCTCCAGCGGCGAGTTCCGCGAAGTCTTCGAGGCGTTAGTCGACGACTACCACGTCGTCGCCCCGGAGCTTCCCGGCTTCGGCCGGTCGGACCGCCCGCCGCTGTCCTACTCGTCGACCCTCTATACCGAGTTCGTCGACGACTTCCTCGACGAGTTCGACTCCCCCGCTGTCGTCGCCTCCTCGCTGACCGCCGCCTATACGCTAGGCGCGCTCACCGAGGGGCGGAACGATCACGACGTTAGCGACCTCCTCCTTATCTGTCCGACCGCGATCGCTGGACCACAGCCGCCGAAGCAGTGGCTCCGCGAGTTGATTCGCGCGCCCGTCGTCGGCGAGGCCTTCTTCAACCTCATCGCCTCGAAACCCTCGATCCGGTACTTCAACGCCGACCACGGCTACTACGACCCGACCAAGGTGACCGAAGAGTGGCAGGATTACGAGTGGCAGACCGCCCACCAGCCGAACGCCCGCTTCGCTCCGGCGTCGTTCATCAGCGGCTACTTAAATAGCGAGGTCGACCTCGCCGACGCCATCGAATCCCTCGACGCCACGCCGACGATCGTCTGGGGCCGGGACGCCGACATCACACCGCTATCCGATGGCCGGGAGCTCGCCGACGCGGCCGACGCGACGCTGGTCGTCTTCGACCGAGCACTCCTCCTCCCGCACGTCGAGTTCCCCGAGGCGTTCCTCGATGTGGTCGACGACTGGGTCGACCGCGACGGCAAAGTAAGCGAGCAGACGGCGAACTGATCAGACTGGTCGGAAGACGACCAGTCGGTCGTCGGTCGTCTCGCGCGTTTCGACAGTAACGCTCACCTCGTCGCCGACAGCGACCGCCCCGGGGTCGACCCCGCGGACGATCCCGGTGAGTGCGACCGGCCCGAAGTCGACGACCGCACTGACGTAGGGCGTGTCGTCGTCGAACGTCGTTGCGCCAACGTGGACGATAGTGTACGTTTCGATCGTGCCAGTTTCGGGCAGCGGTTCCCGTGAGAGGTCGGTCGACCCCGAGTGCGGACAGACCCGCCGCGGCGGCAGCGAGCCGTGTCCTTCCGGTGATCGGAGGTAGAACCCCTCTCCCGATTCGATCGCGTCGAGCCATTCGTCGTAGGTCGCCGGTTCGTGGTGTGTCATCGGTCCACCTCCAAAACGTGGACGACCGCGCTGGCGACGGTGCCGCCGGCGTTGTGGGCGACGCCGACGGTGGCGTCGTCGACGGCGTCGCTGTTAGGGTGATCGCCCCGGAGGAGGCGGGTGATCTCGGCGATCTGGCTCCCGCCGGTCGCCCCGACCGGGTGGCCCTTCGCCTTCAGGCCGCCCGAGAGGTTGATCGGCGTCTCGCCGTCAGCGGTCGTCCGGCCGTCGCGGGCCGCCGCGATCCCCTCGCCGGGGTCGAAGAGGCCGAGCCCCTCGATTGCGAGGACTTCG
>JAWOEO010000270.1:0-2839 GCA_046482755.1 Halohasta sp.
CGAGGAAGTAGAAGTCGGCGTCCCGCGCGAGCGTGGCGGCGATCGCCACCCGCTGGAGTTCGCCGCCGGAGATCGAATCGATCGGCTGGTCCATTACCGGCCGGATGCTGAGGCGGTCGACCAGATAGTCGAGTTCGCCCCGTTCGTCCGTCTGTTCGAGCAGTTCCCGCGTTTTGCCGTCGAACTGTTTGGGGATCTGGTCGACGTACTGGGGCTTTCGGGCGATCGAGACGTCGCCGTCGATCAGGCGGTTGAGATAGTTCTGGAGCTCCGAGCCGCGGTAGCGTTCGAGGACCGCCTCCCACTCGGGGTCGCCGGCGTAGTCGCCGAGGTTCGGGATCATCTCGCCAGCCAGTCCTTGGACGGCTGTCGACTTCCCGATCCCGTTCGGCCCCAAGATACCGGTGACCTTGCCGGGTTCCGGCACGGGAAGTCCGTAAAGGGCAAACGCGTTCTCGTTGTAGCGGTGGGTCGGTTCCTCGCTGAGTTCTTGGGGGAGATTGATGATCTCGATCGCGTCGAACGGACATTTCTCGACGCAGATCCCACAGGTCTCGCCGAGACAGATCTCCTCGGAGATGCGGATCTGGTCGGGGTCGCCGGTCTCGGCGTCGTCGCCGCGTTGGGTGATACACTCCTTGCCCGTCCGGTTGGGCGGACAGAAGTTCGCACACTCGTAGTTACACCGGTCGGGTTGACAGCGGTCGAGGTCGACGACCGCGATGCTGTCGTCGGCCATTAGAAGCTCACCGCCGAGGTGAGCAGGACCGAGTAGGTGATAAACCAGAGACAGAACGTCATAAACGAGACGTAGAGGTTGTCCTTGATGCCGAACTCGCCGGTGTCGACGCCGATGAGCTTGAGCAGCGGGTACTGGGCGAAGACGGCGATTCCCATGATGAGGACGCCCTGAATGTCGGCGGCGTTTTCGGGTGCCGTGCCGACGACGACAGCCGAGGCCAGCCCCGCGAGGATTCCACCGAGACACGCCAGCGTCGTGATGGTCACGCCGCGGAGGTGATCGGAGAACCCGGATGCCGATTCTGTAGCCATGGGCGCGTTTCGGCGTCACCCATCAAAAGCGGTTCGTTTGTACCGTATCGGCACCCGCCAGTTCCACGACTGGTGAAACTTTATGCCAGTGTGTCTGTTGAGTACAACTAATGGCAGGAACAGACCAAGAGAGCCTCGACGATCTGCCACCGAGCGCCAAGCTGGTTTTCAAAGTGCTCGAATACAACGGAACGCTGACACAGAAGGGGATCGTCGAGGAGTCGATGCTGTCGGCTCGAACGGTGCGCTATGCGCTCGAACGGCTCGAAGCCATCGGGGTCGTCGACGAGGACGTCTACTTCGCGGATGCCCGCCAGAACATCTACGAACTCACCCCCGAAGCAGATGCCGCCCTCGAAAACAGCGAACCGCCGAGCGCCGACTAACCGCCGTCTGCGTCGCCTCTACTGATACCCTCCACCTTCGACCGACCGCCGAGCGACAGCCGTCGACGACCGATGCCGCCCTCAACCGATAGTCGACGGTCGCTACCCTGCGTGGGCCTGCCGTTTTACACCCTCAGGCGAATCAGGCTCCGATAGCCGAAGTTTCGTCAGTAGGAACCGTATACCGTCTGTTAGGGGCCGTTTTTCGACCGACAGGACCCGTTTATCGGACGGTAGAGACTGGCTACCCTACCAGAACTCTTTCAGAATCCGGCTGAGTACGAAAACGGCACCGTCGAAGCGGCTCAGTCGAGACGCATCGCCGCGTCCCGGTCGACCAGTGGCTCGGCGTTGGCCGTCGGCAGGGTGACGACGTCCTCCGATCGGAGGGTGTACTCCCGGCCGTCGACACAGAAGATCTCGCCGACGTGTTTGGTGATTCTGAGGGTCGTGCGGTCCTCGTCGTCACCCTCGGCTGCCGACTCGGTATCACTGCCGGCCGTCGACGCCGGGTCGTCGCCAGCTGCCGGTGTCGTGGCGGGTTGGTCCGTGGTCGGCTGGCCACCGGGACCGTCGGTCGCCGAGGCTCCCGTCGGGACCTCGGTTGTCGTTCCGCCGTCGGTCGAGGGTTCGAACACCGCCTCGGACTCCTGCTCGGCTTCGGGCGGTGGGATTTCGTCGGGCGAGCGGTCGGTCGACCCCACCTCGGCCGGCGTGGGGTCGGGTGCAGTCGGTGGCTCGTCGACGGCCTCGACGGCATGACCTGTCCTTTCGGTAGTCGTCGAGTCGCCGCCCATCGCGTCGGCGAGCACTCCGTCGGCCGCAGAGTCGACCCCAGCCGCCGACTCGTCGACCCGGTCGGTCGGTGACGGCGGTGGGTTCGGCTCCGCTGCGGTCGGTTGTGAGGCGGTCGGCTCCGATCCGGCGGCGTCCGGTTCGGTCTCGCCGGACAGCACGTCGAGGACGCTCCGTTTGTTCTGCTCGATCCGGTCGACCAGATCGTCGAACAGCCCCGCCGTGATGCGGTTCTGGCCCTGTCAGAGGCCCGTGACATCATCGACGACGGCAAGACAATCGAATCCCGCGAAGCCGCAATCGAGGCGAACCGCCTGTCACCCGACCTGATCCCGGCGGCCGTTATGGCCGCACGTGGTTATCTGGCTGACGGGAATGCCCGCTATGCCACCCGCGTGCTGACCAAGGCGTGGAATGCGCACCCTCACCCTGATCTTGCTGCTGCCTTTGCGGAAATCGTGACGGATGAAACCCCGCAGGCGCGCCTGAAACGGTTCAAGACGCTTGTGAAATCCAGCCCCGATCACCCTGAAACAAAAATGTTGCTGGCCGAACTGCACATCGCGGCCGAGGAATTTCCCGAAGCCAAGCGCGCGTTGGGCGAT
>JAWOEO010000310.1:0-5775 GCA_046482755.1 Halohasta sp.
CTGGTGGTGGACGGAACCGGATGCTGTCGACCGCCCGCGCCGCGACCGACCGGCTCGGGCCGGACGATCCCGACGAGTGGCGACCGGGTGTCGACGCGGATTCCGAGGGTGAGTAGATGGCCACCGCATGGGGCGAAGTTTGGTGGGGCCCAGCACCGAACAAGTCTAGCCCCGCATATCGTCCGTGGCTCGTCGTTAGCGACATGTTTCTCCCTTTCGCGGATGACGAGTGCATTGTTGTCGGATTAACGACCCAACAGCACCCAGAGAGTATTGCGGTCCCAGATTCAGCGTGGGTTCGCGGTGGTTCACAAAAGAATGCGTACATTTCTCCGTGGTATATCACCACGATCAAACTCCGTGATCTCGACAATCAACAGGGAACGCTGTCGTCCTCGCTTATCCGCGAGGCTGTCGACGCACTCCATCGTTACACCTCACGCTCCACTGACTGACGAACGCTTTACCAGTCACCGAGGAACTCAACTGAGAGCCCGATCTGTTCTACGAGGTCAACAATACGACTCTTTTTGCCCTTGGTATTGAGTGCCGTCTCAACGTGATATCCATTGATCAATTCGTATGGTTGCCGCATTTCGTCGCCATCAGGATGTTTTGGTTCACTGTTGAGTGTACACATTGTCCGCGCTTGTGGTGTCGAGTGCGGTATTTCAATCGCATCGATGAGGTTGTGTTCAGTAATCAGATAGTCGACCGCCGCAACCATGTTCTGATTCTGTTTGGTATGTCTCTCGTCACCAGTTTCCGGAATCCGTGCTCCATCGGAAAACTGGATCACATAGCCCTCTGCAGTACCCGCTTGCGAGCCAGTGTCTGACTCTACAGGAGTTGTATCCTGCTCTGCTGATGGTGCCTCACTCACGAACTGTCGCTGTTCACGAAGCACCGACACGAGCCCCTGCACGAACTCGCGGGCCTGTTCGTCGAGATCGATCGTCAACGCACCGACTTCCGACGCTACCGCACCAGTGACGGCCTCAGTCACCCTGTCTTCGTTCTCTTGGAGGTGTCGAATCGCGCGGTTCGTCTGTGCCACCTGTTCGGCGATCTCGTCGGACTTCCCCGACCGAATCGACTCCTTTGTGAGCAGTTCCAACACGCCCGGATTCTCGGCGAGGTCGTCGAGGTCGAACTGGACGACAGACACCTCCTCGCCGCCGTTCTGCTGGTTCTTCGTCAGCACCTCGAAGGACTTACCGTTGGTCAGAATTCCCCAATCCGTGTCGAGTTCCTGCCGCATGTAGCTCCGCAACTGCCGGACCTCATCGTCAGTGAGCGTCGACCGAACCGGCTTGGCCTCGACGAAGGCGACCGGCGAGTCCCCGATCAGCAGCGCGTAGTCGACGTGCGTACTCCCCGAGGCCATCGGGATCGTATACTCCAAGGCGACTTCGGTCGAGTAGAGATCCCAGCCGAGCAGTTCGAGAAACGGTTGGACGAGTTTGACTTTCGTGTTCTCCTCGTCCATCCCCGGCGAGGACTCGATGAGTTGCTGGCAGCGGTCGACGTACTCATCGATATCCTCGCTTTGCATTGGAACCTGTTGGGTAACGCACCTATTTATATGCTGGTGAAGCCGCTGCTACGGGGTCTCTCACACAAAGGCTGCGATCGGTAGTCGGGCACTTTCGATGACTCCCATGGCGAAACAATCCACCAATCGACAGATCGACGACCAACAGTGAAGGCGTCGGCGTCGACCGTCACGACAGCGGCCTCTCGGCCACCGTACTGCTGGTTTCCTCGGCAGCTCGCGGCTTAGGCGTTCAGCTCTTCGGCCACCAACTCCGTTGCCTGTCGGATGGCCCGTACGGAACTCAGATAGCCCGCGCCGACGCTGGCTTTCAGGGCCTTTGCCGGCTTGCCGGTGACGACTTTCGGACCGACCTGTGCGACCGCGCCGTCGCCGACCGAGACGATCCACCCCGGCACGTCGAAGCGGAACTGCGAGAGCCGTGGCTCGAAGCCTTCCCGGTCCGACAGCTCCCAGCCGACGAGTGCCGTGATGTTCGTTGCGGCTACGGGAGCAGCCCGGATCGCTGCCGAGGCGCTGGCGGGAACCGCCTCGCCGTCGGCGTCGACCACCCGCGCGGCATCACCGAGGGCGAACGTCGAGTCGGTCAGCCGGAGATCCGAGCGCACGATGGGCCGGTCGCCGGCCATCGCGGCCGCACCGCCGATGCCGCCGGTCCAGACGAACAGGTCGTAGTCGACGGATCGCTCGGTACCCGTCCGCTCGTGGCGTGTCTCGATGGTCGACTCGGTAGCTTCGCGCACGGCGGTCTCGGTCCGGATCTCGATCCCGCGGGCGGCCAACTCGTCGATCACTGCGGTCTGAAACGCCTCGGGGAACGCCGGGGCAACCGAGTCCAGTTGTTCGAGGACGACGATCTCGATGCGGTCGGCCGCCCCCTCCTCTGCGGCGAGGGTCGCCAGCTCCCCGGCGACCTGAACGCCCGAGAGCCCAGCGCCACCGACGACGAACCGCGCGTCCTCGCCCGAATCGATCGCATCGAGGGCCTGCGTGCGGATCGCTTCGGCGTCGTCGACCGATTTCAGCGGGAGCCCGTACTCGTCGACGCCCGGTAGGCCGTAGACGGCGGTCTCGGCACCGAGACAGAGCCCGGCGTAGTCGTACTCGAGCGTCTCGCCGGAGTCGAGGACGACGCGGTCGGCGTCGGTGTCGACGTCCTCAACGCGTGCGGTGATGACCTCGGCCCGATCGAACAGCGAGTCGAGCGGGACCTCGATGCTGTCGGTGATCGAGGGCCGCCTGATGGCCCGGTGGACCTCGTGTTGGACCAGATGGGTCTCGCCCTCGTCGACCAGCGTGAGCTCGGCCGCCGGCGGCAGCGAGGCTTCGAGCTTGCGTGTGAGTGTCACACCGGCGTACCCGGCACCGAGAACAACGACGTGCATACTCCCTGTTGGGTCGCCAGCCGAAAGAACGTGCCGCTCGGCGGGCCGTTAGCCCCGGCCGTCGACCACGAGGTCGACCGCATCGCCGGCTTCGAGTCCGAAGGCCGCCTCGCCGCGGCCCCGGTTGACGTCACACTCGACGTAGCCGTGGCTGCCGACCGTCAGCAGCCGGTCGCCGGCCCCAACGCGGTCGAATGTGTCGACCACCGGAGCCGAGATGCCGTTGACGGTTGCCGATTCGACGCCCGCAAGCGCCTCGCCGGGGATGTTCGTGATGACGTTGCCGAAGTCGTCGACCACCAGCACCTCGCCGTGGATGGTCTCGCCATCGCGGGTCGGCTCGGGGAACCGCAGGTCGACACAGGCATCGAGGTCGATCGGCGACAACAGATCGACCGACGCTATTCGGTCGACGCCGACCTCGTGGATCTCGGCCGCCGCGGGGGCAAACACGTCCCGGCCGTGGAACGTCGACGAGTCGGGGTCCTCGACCGTGATCTCGTAGGCCGTCACCGTGAGATCGGCTTCGGCCGTCTCTGCCTGCTGGTCGGTGAGCCGGCGGGCCACTGGCCGCACCAGCCCGTTGTCCGGGGCGACGAGTGCGTGGTCGCCGACGCGGAGGGCGATGGCGCGGCGGTCGGTCCCCACGCCGGGGTCGACGACCGCGAGATGCACTGCCGGCGGGAAGTACGGGAGGGTCTCCCGAAGCCAGAAGGCGGCGGCGCGAGGGTCCTGTCGGGGGAGATCGTGGGCGACGTCGACCAACCGGGCGTCGGTCCGCGAGCAAACCACGCCCTTCATCGCCGCGGGGTACGGCGAGCCGAAGTCGGAGGCCAGCGTCAACATCTCAGTCGTCGGCCCCGTCGTCGTCGGTCACCTGCCGGATCCGGTCGACGCCGTCGCACTCCCGGATGACCGCGGCGGCCGGATCGGGAACCAACGAGGCCCAGTCGCTGCCGCCGATCATCCGCTCGCGGAGTTCCGTTCCTTCGAGAACCTCGCGGTGGAACATCGGCGACTGGCGGACCTCGATGCCGGCCTCCTCGAAGAGTCGGATCACGAGTGGGTTGTTCGAGAAGGCGACGTCGAAGGCCGGCGACATGCTCTGGACGTGGCTGACCCACACCGAGTTGCGTTCGAGGTCCTCGATGGGGACCACGTAGGTCGGGATGTCGAACTCGGCGACCGACTTGGTGATCATCATCACGCGCTCGCCCGCCGTAAACGGGTTTCGGCGGGTGTGGGAGTCGCCCGCACTCCCGATGCCGAGGACCAGCTCGTCGACCTGCTCGGCGATCTCGGCGACCATGTGGTGGTGGCCGTCGTGGTAGGGCTGGAACCGACCGATGTAGAAGCCGCGCATACCGACTCATACCGGGGCTCGATTTATAAAGTCGGCGAGTCACTGCGAGATCCCAGATACTGGCGTAGCGGTCGTCTACCACCGGATGACGGTGTAGTGGCAGTGTTGGTGAATGGGAGAAAGTATATCAATCGCCAGTTCGTCTTTTCTGACAGCGAAACCGTTCTATGAGCAACCCCACGGACACCGACGACGGCCCCCCCGATGCAGGGGTGAACGATGAGACTACCGCCGAGACCGATCGCCCGGCCGATGGGCAGCCGGACGACGACGGACAGGCGGTCACCAACGGGCAGCACGACGACCGGGAGGAGATCCACGACCGGGAGTCGACCGACGACGCCGACGAGCCGGTTCTCACCGACGAGGAACTGTTCGGGACGGGCGGCTCGGTCGACGGGTCGCGGTCCCGCGGCAACACGCCCGCCGACCCGACCGACGACGAGCCGCCAACGATCGACGAACTCGGCAGCGACGTCGAGGTCGACGCGCCCATCGCCGACGAGGTCGACGACGACGACCTACTCGGCGGCCTGCTGATCGACTCCACCGATGACGTGTCGATCCCCGACCGACTGGTCGATCAGGTCATCGGTCAGGAACACGCCCGCGATGTGATCATCAAGGCGGCCAAACAGCGACGGCACGTCATGATGATCGGCTCGCCGGGGACCGGCAAATCGATGCTGGCGAAGGCGATGGCCGAACTCCTCCCCAAGGAGGAACTACAGGACGTCCTGGTCTACCACAACCCCGACGACGGCAACAAGCCGAAGGTGCGGACCGTTCCCGCCGGCAAGGGCGAACAGATCGTCGACGCCCACAAGGAGGAGGCCCGCAAGCGCAACCAGATGCGGACCTTCCTGATGTGGATCATCATCGCCGTGGTGCTGGGCTATGCGCTCATCATCGCGGGGCAGATCCTGCTGGGCATCCTTGCAGCCGGGATCATCTACCTCGCGTTCCGCTACGCATCCCGTGGCAGCGACGCGATGGTTCCCAATCTCTTGGTCAACAACGCCGACACCACCACCGCGCCGTTCCGCGATGCGACCGGTGGCCACGCCGGCGCGCTGCTCGGCGACGTCCGGCACGACCCCTTCCAGTCCGGTGGGATGGAGACGCCGAGCCACGACCGCGTCGAGCCCGGCGCGATCCACAAGGCGAACAAGGGTGTGCTGTTCATCGACGAGATCAACACCCTCGACATCCGCTCCCAGCAGCACCTGATGACGGCGATCCAGGAGGGCGAGTTCTCGATCACGGGCCAGTCCGAGCGTTCCTCGGGCGCGATGGTCCAGACCGAGCCCGTCCCGACGGACTTCATCATGATCGCCGCGGGGAACCTCGATGCGATGGAGAACATGCACCCCGCGCTCCGCTCGCGGATCAAGGGGTACGGCTACGAGGTCTACATGGAGGACACCATCGAGGACGACCCCGAGATGCGCCGCAAGTACGTTCGGTTCGTG
>JAWOEO010000317.1:0-4886 GCA_046482755.1 Halohasta sp.
GTGTCGTCGACCGTCGCCGACACGGAGGTGCCTGTCGGCGGCGACGTCATGTTGGCGATCGACGACGCCGAACTCCTGACCAACGAGGATCTGGGTAGCCATCTCGCCCTCCAGACTCGGCCCGACGATACGATCTCGGTACGGATCATCCGCGATGGCGAAGAACGGACCGTCGACCTCACGCTGGGCACCCGACCCGACGAACTCGAATAGACGGCAGCGACGCTACGTAAGTAGTCGGCGGCTACCGAAAACGAAGCCGTCGTCGACCACGCGCTGGTTCCGAGTAGGCAGCGGCTACTGCGGTCGACTACAGCGATTACAGGTAGTCGTGTTCGACCAGCCGGTCGACCGCTTCCCGAAGCCGCTCTTCGCTGGCGGCATACGAGATCCGCGCGTAGCCGGGTGCGCCGAAGGCACTGCCCGGCACGGTCGCCACGTGGGCTTCCTGAATCGCGCCCTCACACCACGCCTGATCGTCCTCGTCGACGGGGAGCATCATGTAGAACGCCCCGTCACCGACGGGTACGTCGACGTCGTGTTCCGCAAAGAGGTCGGCGAGCATGTCACGGCGCTCGCGGAAGGCCTCGCGCATCTCCTCGACCGCGTCGTCGGTGCGTTCGGAGAGCGCTTCGAGGCCGGCGCGCTGGACGAAGTTCACCGCACAGGAGACCGAATGCGAGTGGAGTTTGCTCGCTTCGTCGATCAGGGCCTGCGGGGCATGGATGTAGCCGAGCCGCCAGCCGGTCATCGAGAACGCCTTCGAGAACCCGTTCAGGGTGATCGTTCGGTCTTCCATCCCCTCCAGCGAGCCCAGCGAGGTCTGGTCGACGCCGTAGGTGATCCGCTCGTAGATCTCGTCCGAAATGACCGCGAAGTCGTGTTCGACCGCGAGGTCGCGAACGCCTTCGAGGGCGTCGTCGGAGTAGACCGCACCCGTGGGGTTCGACGGCGAGTTGACGACCAGCAGTTCGGTCTCGTCGGAGACCGCCTCGGCGAGGTCGTCGAGGCCCGGTTCGAGCTGGAAATCGTACGGTTCGAGGTCGACGCGATTGAGCGAGCCGCCCGAGAGTTTCACCATCGCCTCGTAGGAGACCCACGCCGGGTCCAGGAGCACTACTTCGTCACCGCCGTCGATCAGCGTGTTGATCGCCTCGTACAGTCCCTGTTTGCCGCCCGGCGTGACGATGATCTCGTCGGCCGACGCGTCGATGCCTTGGCCGGTGAGCTTGTCAGCAAGTGCCTCCCGCAGTTCGAGGATGCCGTTCGAGGAGGTATAACCGGTGTGTCCGGCGTCCATTGCCGCTTTGCCCGCCTCGATGATGTTGTCGGGTGTCGGGAAGTCGGGCTCGCCGACCGAGAGGTCGACGACGTCGATTCCCTCGGCCTCCAGTTCGCTCGATAGGTTGCTGATCGCCAGCGTCGCGCTCGGTTCGACCCGTCCGACCCGGTCTGCAAACTCCATGTTCATTGTCCTACCCCTATCATGTCCACCGCGGCGTTTACCGCTTCCGCTCCTTTGTCGACCCGCTCGCGGGCCTCCGCGCCGCTCATTCCCGGCCCGCTGACGCCGAAGGCAACCGGCGTATCACGGTTGAGACTCACGTCGGTCAACCCTTGGGCGGCGGCGTCGGCGATCACCCGATCGTGGTCGGTGTCGCCGGTGACGATCGCGCCGACCACGGCGACGGCGTCGACGTCCTCGCGCCGCGCGAGCCGGTCGGCCGCCAGCGGTGAGTCGTATGCGCCCGGCACTTCGAGTGTTTCTGCGATCTCTACGCCTCGGTCGGCGGCGGCCTCCTCGGCCGCGGCCTGCATCTCGGTGGTGACTGAACTGTTGAACTGGGCCACCACCAGTCCGACTGCGGTCATAGCCCGAGATTGGCGGGTCCGGCAAAAGAACTACCGTTCGCGGGCCGCCCGCCGCCGGAAACAGAACGCTTTCCCCGACCGCTCCGAACCGTTCAGACGTGACATCCGGCCCAGCGGCGGACAGTCGATACAGCTGGTTCGTGGCAGTCGTCGGGGCGATCGCGATGGTCTTCACCTTCGGGACACCGCTTTCCTACGGAATCTTCCGCCAGCCGTTCAGCGAGGCTTTCGGCGTCTCGCCGGTCGCGCTGTCGACCGTCTTCTCGGTCATGCTGTTTACCTTCTTCATCGGCTCGGGGATCGTCGGCGTGCTGTCGGTCCGACTCCCTGCCCGCGGAGTCCTGCTGACTGCTGCCGGCGCGACCGGCCTCATCGCGCCCGCGCTGTTCGTCGTCGACTCCTACTACGGCCTACTGGTCGTCTTCGCGGTGCTCGGCCTCGCCCTCGGTACGGCGTTCGTCCTGACAGCCTCCATCGTTCCGCGGTGGTTCGAGGAGTACCGCGGCGCGGCGACGGGGCTGATCTTCGTCGGCAACGGCCTCGGCCTGTTCGTCCTCCCGCCGATCTGGCAGCGGGCCTTCGCCGCGTTCGGCGTCCGACAAGGGTTTTTGCTCATCATGTCGACGACGGCGGTCGCCTTCGTGCTGGCCGGGCTTGTCTGTCGACGGCCGCCGTGGGCCGAGGGGTCCTCGACCTCCGCCCGCGAGACCGTCGGCTGGGTCGGCGGGCTGGCCCGCCGCCGGTCGTTTCAGCTCCTATTCGTCGGGATGGGGCTGGCCTTCGCGTGGTACCAACTGCTGGCGGCGTATGCGGTCGACCTGTTTGCGGCCCGCGGATTGAGCGAAGCGGCGGCGTCGACGGCGTTCGGATTTATCGGCGGCGTCAGCATCATTTCTCGGATCGGCGGCGGCTATCTCGGCGATCGGATCGGCTCCCGGCGGGCCTTTCTGGGTTCGCTCGGCTGTGCGACCGTCGGGATCGCGCTGCTCGTCGTCCCCGAGGTGGCGATCCTTGCGGCCGGTGTTTTCCTGATCGGCCTCGGACTGGGCGGCTCGGCGACGCTGTACATTCCCGTGCTCATGCAGGTCTACCCACCGGAGAAGGACACCGCCGTCATCGGCGTGTTCAACGTGGCTGGCGGGCTCGGCTCATTGCTCATGCCCCCGCTCGGCACGGCGAGTATCGCCTACACCGACGGCTACACTATCGCGATCCTGCTGACCGTCGTCGTCATGCTCGTCGGATTCGGGTTGGTCGTCGCCGGGACGGCCGACGGGACGACCTGATCGCCGTCGGTGAGAATCCTTATGCCCCGTCGACCGAATCCCTCGCGTATGACAACGCTCCCCGGCCCGACGCTCGGCGTCGTCGGCGGCGGCCAACTCGGCCGCATGCTCGGCGAGGCCGCCGCGCCGCTCGGCGTCGATCTGGTCGTTCTCGATCCGACCCCCGAGTGCCCCGCCTCGCCGGTCGCCCGCGAGCAGATCATCGGTGAGTTCGACGACCCCGAAGCCATCCACAAACTCGCCGAAGTCAGCGATGCGCTCACCTACGAGATCGAACTCGCCGACCCTGACGTGCTCGCTGAGGTCAGCGAGGAGTACGACGTGCCGGTCAACCCCGATCCCAACACGCTCCGGACGATTCAGGACAAACTCGTCCAGAAGGAGGCCCTCGCGGACGCCGGGATTCCGGTGCCGGAGTTCATCGGTATCGGTGGCGAAACGGACCTCAAGATGGTCGTCGACGAACTCGACGGCGTGATGCTCAAAGCCCGCGAGGGTGGCTACGACGGTCGGGGCAACACACCGGTTCACGAGCCCGAAGACGCCGCCGACGCGTTGGAGTTGCTGGGCGTCGACACGATGGCCGAATCGTTCGTTCCCTTCGAACGTGAGCTCTCCGTAATCGGCGTCAAAGGAGCCGATGGCGTAGCGACCTACCCTGTCACCGAAACAATCCACGAGGAGGAGATTCTGCGGGCCAGCGTCTCACCGGCTCGGACCGACGACGAGACGCTGGATCGCGCCCACGAAGTCGCCACAGCGGTTCTCGAATTCCTCGACGGCTGGGGCGTCTACGGCATCGAACTGTTCGAGACCGAGGGCGGCAACATCCTCGTCAACGAGATCGCCCCGCGACCCCACAACTCCGGCCACTGGACGATCGAGGGCGCACGCACCTCGCAGTTCGAAAACCACGTTCGGGCCGTGCTCGGCTGGCCGCTCGGTCCGACCGACCTGCGGGAGCCAACCGTCTCGGCCAACATTCTGGGCGACGTCGACGAACCCGAGGACGCGACGCTGTACAGTGTCGACTCGGTTTTCCAAACACCCAACGCCCACATGCACTGGTACGGCAAAAAGCAGGTCCGGCCGCTCCGGAAGATGGGCCATATTACGGTCACCGATCCGGAAGACGGCGACCGCGAGAAACTGCTTGACCACACCGAATCGCTTCGTGATGGACTAACGTTCGTCGACGAATCGCAGTAACTACTGCCTACCAACACGCAAACACCAGTATACAATGACTTCCGCACCTGAAGTTCATGATCTGATCGACCGACTCGAAGCCGAAGCTGCGGCCGAGCGCGACCCAGCCGAGACCCCTGACGTGGGGATCATCATGGGATCGGATTCCGATCTCGATGTGATGGCTGGGGCCTACGAAGCTCTCGAAGAGTTGGGATTCGCCGAACAGACCGATTTCGATACGCCACCCGAGAGCCGCTTCACGTTCGAGAGCTACGTCGTCTCCGCGCATCGAACGCCGGAGTTGATGTACGTCTACGGCGAGACCGCCGCCGCTCGCGGCGTCGACGTCATCATCGCGGGCGCAGGCGGCAAATCCGCCGACCTGCCGAACATGACCGCCTCGATTGCCTACCCGATTCCGGTAATTGGAGTCCCTGTTCAGGAGAAATCCGTCGACTCCGTAATCGGAATGCCGACCGGCGCGCCCATTACAGCGGTCGACGCTGGCAAGTCGTTCAATGCCGGACTGTCGGCAGC
>JAWOEO010000320.1:0-7996 GCA_046482755.1 Halohasta sp.
AAGGTTTTTAGTGCAATGGCTGCCGCTTTGGTAAAAAACGACATGAACCCCAGTTTTATGCCGTGTTTCTCGGTAAATTTTTTCTGGTATTGCTTTCGCATTTGCATTACTGCCGACATGTCGACCTCGTTGAAGGTGGTGAGCATGGCGGTTTCATTTTTTACAGCTACCAAGCGTTCGCTAACTTTTCGACGAAGCGACGACATTTTTTTTCGTTCCGACGCTCTTTCGTAATCTGGCGCAGCTGTTAGGCCTTCCATACCTTTGGTTACAGCATTTTTATCTAATCGGCGCAGTCCTTGCATTATTTCATCGACCGATACATGATTAGCATCCATCATTTTTTCTGCAATGGGCGTGGTGCGTACCTTTTCAGCGGCATCCGATTTTGGTTTTTCTGGCTGTTTTTCTTCCTTTTTTTCTGACGTCTTTTTAGTTTCTGGTTCTGATGGCTCCGTGGACGCCGCCGTTCGTGCGGCGCAACGAGGTTGCCGTCGCGGTCGACCCCGAACTCGAAATCGACGTCGACGCCGGTGCCGAGATCGACATCGACTGAGCAGCCGATTCTACGCTCGCCGCTGGCTTCGGCGATCCCGTCACTCACCGTCGACCTCGGCGGCGTCCTTCCACTCGCCGAGTCCCGAGGGATCGAGGTGGATGTGGGCGTCGCCGACCTCTTCGACCACCCGGAGCCCGTCGACCAACTCGCTTTCGAGATCGTGACCCTCCCGGAGGGTTAGCTCGCCGTCGACCTCGACGTGAGCCTCGACCTCCAACACCGTCCCGTCGTAGAACACCGTCAGGTCGTGCATCCCCTCGACCGCCGGGTAAGATTTGATCTCGGCGGTGATTTCGGCTCGTTTGGCCCCCGTGGGGGCTGCGCCGACGAGGTAATCGAGGTTCTCCCGGCCGATCTCGACGCCTTGGGCGACGACCAGCAGGCTCACCAGCCCGCCGGCGATCGGATCGAGGATCGGGTAGCCGACGAACACCCCAAGGACGCCGACAATGGCGGCAACGGTGGTATACAGATCGTTGAGACAGTCGGTCGCCAACGCCGCCAGCGCGGTCGACCCCACGCCCTCGTTGGCTCGCTCGGTGTACCAGTAGACCAGATACATATCGACCATCGAAAACACGAGCGCCGCGATCAACAGATAGCTGAACCGGACTTCGGGCCCCTCAATGAGCCCTTGGGTCGACTCGAACAGGAGGTTCAGCCCGAGGACGACGATCACCGCGCCGACGAACAGCGCCGTCAGCGGCTCGATCCGCTCGTGGCCGTGGGGGTGGGCCTCGTCGGGCGCGCTGTAGGCGCTACGCCCCCAGACGAGGACCACGATACTGGCGACGAGATCTGCCACGGAGTGGGCCGCGTCGGCGACCAGCGCGACCGAACCGAAGGCGAGTCCAGCCGCGCCTTCGACGACGATCTTGATCGCGTTGCCGGCGACGTTGGCCCACGACGCACGCGAAAACCGCTGCCGGGCGTCGTCGGCATCCATACCATCTCTTGCGGAAAACGGCACTTGAGCGTTCGGGTTTCCGGCCTCAAAGGGGGTTCTTTGTCTCGTCTACAGGTGTTTTCGACTGCGTCTAATCAGTCCAGGGACTCGACCGATCCCATATTCGCCTCCCGGTCGACCACCGAATCGTCGTCGACCGTGCGGTAGCCGACGGTCCGCTGGGGGAACGGGATGGCGATCGACTCGGTGTCGAACCGCGTTTTGACGGCCTCGATCACTTCGGCGGTCGCCCGCCAGCGCTTCTGGGGGGTCGGCGGCGAGATCCAGAACCGCACGTCGAGATTGACCGAGGAGCCGGCGAACTCAACGGGGAACACCTGTGGATGAGGGTTGCCGTCGACGGAACTCGCCTCGGCGACGGCCTCGCGGGCCAGCTCGGCCGCGTGGCTCGGGTCGGCCTCGTAGTCGACGCCGACTTCGACGTGGACCCGGAGCTTGCCGTCGCGGGTCTTGTTGACGACCGCCCGCTCGCCGACATTGTCGTTCGGGATGACGACGTGTTCGCCGTCGAAGTTCCGGAGGTGGGTGTTCATGATCGTGATCTTGGTGACGATCCCCTGATTGTCGCCGACTTCGACCCAGTCGCCGATCTCGAAGGGGCGGGAGAACATGAGGACGAACCCCGCGATCAGCGAGCCCAGCGTCTGTCGGGCGGCCATCCCGACGACGATCCCGAGGAACCCCGCCCCGACGAGCACGCCGCCGATCTCGATGTTCCAGACGCTGAGGACGCCGACCAGCAGCGCGATCAACAGCGCGACCTGCCCGATCCGTGTGAGGATCTGTTCCTGATGAGCCGTGATATGACTCGTGCCGGTAGTGAACTCCGAGATGGCGTCCTGCAGGACGTTGTTCGCTAACCCGCCGGCGATCACCAGCCCCACAGTCACCAGCAGTTTGGTCAGCGTCGGCAACACCGTCTCCAACACCCCGATCAGCCACCACGCGACGTCGACGAGCCCCCAGACGACAAGCAGCGCCATCACCATCACCACGAACAGCAGCGCCTGCACGAGCCTGACGACCGTCGTCACCACCAGCGACAGCGGCACGACCTCTTCGATCCGGTCGGTGATCTCGGCGGCTCGATCGCCGAGTCGCTGGCGGGTCACCTGAGCGGTCAACCGCCGGCTCCGGTCGACCACCCGTGGGATCACCACCCCCGCAGCCGCCATCGCCACCGCAACGACCGCCAGACTCACGCCGATCTGGATCTCGGTCGAGACGAAATCCCCCAACAGCGCCTCCAACCGCGTGACGAGTCCCGTAATCTGCATATCCACACTACCGGCCGAATATATAAAATAACGTTGATAGAATAACCGGAAGAAAACCGCAGGGTGGCTACGCGTCGGCGAGGTGGGTCTCGACGCGGTCGATCAGTTCGGCGTTGCCGAGGTGGACCGGCACACGCTGGTGGAACTCGGTAGGGTCGACCTCGAGGATCGATCCCGACCCATCGGAGGACTCTCCGCCGGCGGATTCGACGATGTAGGCCATCGGAATCCCCTCGAACTGCAGGCGGAGTTTGCCGTTGGGGGCCGACTGGAGGGCGGGATACGAGAAGATCCCGCCGTAGGTCAGCACCTGATTGACGTCGGCGACCATCGCGCCGCCGTAGCGGAGTTTGTACTCCTGTTCGACCTCGTCGATGAAGGCGGCGAAGCCCTCGGTCCAGTCGGGAACCCGGCCGCCCATCCCGTAGACGACTGGCTCGTCGGGGATGGTTACGTCGTCGTCGATGACGTCGATCTCGCCGTCACCGACGTTGGCCTCGTAGACCTGCCCATCGCGGGCGACAGTCATCGTCAGGATCGGTCCGAAGAGGACGAACCCCGCGGCCAGCAGGTCGTCACCGCTCGCCGGCAACTCGCCCTCGTAGACCGCGATGATCGTCCCCATCGGGCTGTTGGGCTTGATGTTCGACGAACCGTCCAGCGGGTCGCAGGCGATCGATACGTCGCCGTCGCCGACGTCGACCGGATCGGCCTGCTCCTCGCTGGCGTAGATCCCGACGCCGTCGATCTCGGCGACCGCGTCCTCGATGAGTTCGTCGGCGTAGGCGTCGGCCTCCAGTCGGGTCTCGCCGCTGGGGTTGGTCTCGTCGCTTTTGACCCGTCGACCCGGCAGGGAGGCCCGGATCTCGGGGGCCAGCGCCGCGAACGTCTCGAAGATCTCGTCGAGGGTGTCGCTGTGGGCGCTCATTCGAGGGCCGCCGGGTTGGTTGGTTCCGAACCCATCACCTCGAGGGCTTCCTTGACGTTGGCCTCCTCGAAGATGACGGCTTCGAGGCCGTCGAGGATCTGTTCGGGGTTAGCACGCTGGAAGACGTTCCGACCCACCGCGAGGCCGTCGGCACCGGCATCCATTGCGTTGCGGACCGTCGTCAGGAACTCCTGATCGTCGGTCTTCGAGCCGCCGCTCATGACGACCTTCGAGTCGGCGGCCATGTTGACCGCGTGGCTCATTGCCTCCGGCGAGCCGGGATACTTCACTTTCGTGATGTCCGCGCCGAGTTCGAGGCCCAAGCGAGTGGAGTAGGCGATCGTCGACGGCGTGGTCGCGTTTTTGAGTCCCTGGCCGCGCGGGTAGGACCACATGACGACACCCATGTCGTGTTCGCGGGCGGCCTCTTGGGCCTCGCGGAACTCCTCGACCATCTCGATCTCGTGGTTCGAGCCACCGTAGACCGTAAAACCGATCGCGTCCGCGCCGACCTCGGCGGCGTTTTCGACCGACCAGTTGACCGACGAGTTCGGCTCGCCCATCCAGAGGTTCGAGGTGCCGTTGAGTTTCGCAAGCAGCGTAACGTCGTCCTCATAGGAGGGGTAGTAGCCCTCGGCGATTCCCTTCTGGACGGCGATCGCCGTCACCGCGTCGTGGGTCCCGATCTCGAAAACCCGGTCGGGATCGGCGGTTGCGGGGTTCGGTTCGAAGTCGACCGGACCGTGCTCCAGCCCGTGGTCGTAGGCGAGAATGAGCGACTTGCCATCGCGCGTGATCGCCTCGTCAGCGTGTGGGATCATCAGTAGTATGTCCCGCAATCTACCATAAAAATACTGTGGTCAACCCTTCAGATTTGATACGTTAGAGCCACCCATGAGGCTGTTTTCCGCGTTTGAGCCTTATTTCTGATTGTAGTAAAAACTTCAGAGATGTGTGATTTTCCGGCCGGATTCTGTAAGTAAATTATCAGTGTGGCAGCGAAAACCCACAATATTAACTATTATAGTTGGTTCAAAAACAGTTAGGCGATCGGAACCCGTCGTCTCTATCATCGTGACAGTGCTGATGGCATGGATGAGGGTCGTCAGTGCGGCGTCGATCGGTATGGTGCACCATCACGACTATCGGTCGTAAGCGTCTCGGGCCGCCCGGTACCATCCGTCGACAACGTCTTTTGAGAGCCCCAGCACGTCGGCGACGTGTTCGGGGTCGGCGGTGGCGAGGCTCCGGACCGAATTGATCCCTGCCTCGGCGAGTAGGTCGACCGCCGCCTCGTCGACCGCCGCCAACTCGCCGACGGGCGTCGGTTTGCTCCGGGCGCGCCAGGCGGCTTCGGCGCTGATCGCGTCGCCGCTGCCGTCGGTCGCAGCGGCGGTGTCGACGGCCACCGACTCGCCGTGGGTCGGCCACGGCGTCGGCTCGGTGGGCCACCCCGCACCGTCCTCGTCGGCGTCGCTCTCATCGCGATCGCCCTCGTCGGTGTCGACTGCCGCCTCGGCCGTCCAGTCGCCGGCGGAGGCGGCGACCCACTCGGCTTCGGCCGCGCCGAGCCCGCGGACCTGCGTCGACCGGCGATCGAGGTCGCCGCCGGAGTCGAAGGACCACGACAGCGAGTGCTCTCGCCGGATCTTCGCCGCGACGCCGGGATTCACGCCGGCATCAACCAACAGCCGATAGGAAACCCGTTTGTCGGTGATTGCCGTGGCGTCGTAGCCGCTGTCGGCCAGCGCTGCCGCCGTCGCGGGCCCGACGAACCGCACCGACTGTAAGGCGTCGACTGCCGCGTCGTCGGGGCATTCATCGGACACGGCCAATCACCATTCCATACAAAAATTCGGATGGTCGGTAATGAATATTTCTATCAATTTAACGTGAATAGGAGCCGACAGTTGGGTGCCAAGCGGCGACATCGCCGGGTCTCGGTTGCGAGGTTGGGGCGACGAGGAGGCTCAGGCCGAGTCAGTACCGTGGTTCGGGCGGCGCAGCAGGGCTCTCGAATCGGGGAGGAGCGGGGACTCCTGTGGGGTCGCAGACATGGTCGACGGTAGGACACCGAATGGTAAATATGTGGTTGTTGTTTGGAGCGGTGAGGCTGGGCGATCAGTCGGCGGTGACGCCGCCGGCGCGGGCCGCCCCCGACCGGCCGGAGACGGTTCGGAACGCGGAGCCGAACATCCGGAACACTGCCAACTGGCCGTAGAACTGGAGGAACGGAACGAGCAGTAGGCCGACAATGGTCACACTCAGAATGCTCGTGGCGATCCACAGTAGCACGGCCACGACCAATGGCAGTAGGACCGCGATCAAGTACTCGCTGCTCAGCAGGATCGGCTTGATCGTCCCGAAGTCGAAGGCTGCGGCGAGTTCGTCCTCGATGGCGTAGTTGGTGAGTGCGGCCGGCACGAGGTAGTAGATGAGGAACACGACCGGAATGAACAGCAGTCCCAACAGCAGGAGTGCCACGACGCCGAGGCCGGCGACGACTCCGCCGGCATCGCCGGCTCCGCCCGCGACACCGACGACGCCGAACAGGATGAACGCGATCGCGCCGAAGCCGACCAGCGGCACCACCGAGTAAACGATCCCGATTACTGTTCCGACTAATCCTCTGATGAAGAGATCACCCCAATCGCTGAATGCCGGTGGCTCCTCGTCGCCAGCGACAGTCCGTTCGAGCGCATCGATCAGATAGCCGGTTACCAGAATCGCCGGGACGATGAGAAACGAGAAGGCGAACAGCAGTCCGCCGATCACGGTTCGTCCGAGCCAGTCGCCACGTGCGGGGTACGACAGTCCATCTTCGAACATGGTCGACAGGATTCCACGGGGGCGAATATATATTGTGAAAAGAATATGTCTCTACACAGTCGGATCTCTCGCTACTGCTCGGCAGGGTTAGTCGGTCTCATCGAGCCGGTCGACCGGCGACAGCGACGTGGGATACTCTGCCAGCCGGTCGGCCCCCGACTCGGTGACCGAACATAGCGTTCCAAGCCGGATCGTGCCGCGGTCGGGGTCCGTGACACCCGCACTGACGGCGATCACCGACCCCGGCCGGAGTTCGCTCTGCTCTCTTCCTCGTCCCGGTATCGGGAGTTCGTGAGTCGACAGGCCAACGCCGTGGGCCGACGCAGTCGACCGCGCGCGTGTCGGCTCGGCGTCGGGTGGGGCGAAGCCGTAGGCCCCGACTTCGGCGGCCGCCTCGCTGGCAACCGTCGCAACGTCGACGCCGGGGGCGGCGTGGTCGACGGCGGCGTCGAGGCCGGCGGCGGCAGCGACGTAGGCCCGGCGCTCCCAGCCGCCGTCGCTGTCGACGGCGACAGTCCGGACGAGGTAGCCGTAGTAGCCGGCCGGTCCCCGCGGGGCGACCGCGAGGCGGATCGGCCTACCCGCTGGGAGGGGATCGTCGGGGGCAGTGCCGGCGGTGTCGGGGACGGTGCCGGCGTGGTCAGAAGCGGTTTCGGCCGCGACGGTCGTGTTGGCCGCCGGTGAGACGCCTGCCGCCGCGAGTTCGCGGGTTATCAGCCGGGCCAGTCGGGCCGTCGACAGCGGTTCGTCCTCGAAAACCAGCCCCTCGGTACCCGACTCGCTGGCCGCCAGCACCGCCTCGGCGCGGGCCAGCCCTGCGGTCGCAGCGGTCTGGACCGCCCGGAGTCGGTCACGCTCGGCCGGCGTCTTGGCGGCGCGGGCGGTTTCGAGTGCGGGCGTCGACTGTAGCTCGTAGCCCGCCGCTTGCAGAAAGACGGCCGCGTCGTGTGGCAGTCCTCGGGGAACCAGGAGTGTCCCGCCCGCAGTCGGGAGCCCGTCGGCGAGCACCGACCGAACCTGCTGGCCGGTGGCGGTCCGTGGGGCTCGGCTGTCGACGCGCCGTTCGATGTCAGCGTCGAGTCGCTCCAGATCGTTGTCACTCTCGACAAACGACGCTACGTCGGCGGTCGTCTCCGCAGGGACGCAGTAGATCGCCCGAGCCGGGTGGTTGTCTGTCGACCGCATGAAAACGAGTGCCGCCTCACGGTCGGGGGCATCAAGTCGGGAGAGATACCGCCGGTCGGGATCGTGTCGACCGCCGACGTGGACGAAGCCAATCGCGTCGGCGTCGTCGACCGCCTCGCGGACCGCCGAGAGCCCCGATTGGGGCAGTGGGTCGCGCCGCCGGCCGGTCACGGCTCGGGTTCGGGCGTCTCGGCTGTGGGTTCTTGGGCGGCTTTGAGCAGTTCTTCGGCCGGCTCCTCGCGGGGTTCGTT
>JAWOEO010000354.1:0-2633 GCA_046482755.1 Halohasta sp.
CGGGGCGATCGTAAACGAACCCCGCGGGCTGGCCCGCGAGTACGCCGCCCTCCTCGACGGGGTCGACGCGCCGGCCGCCGGCGTACTCGCGGGCCAGCCCGCGGAGTTCGCTTCCGATCGCCCCGTCGACGGCCGGATCGAAGAGCCACTGACTCGGCACCCGCCAGCCGTCGACCCGATCGGGGAGGGCCGCCCTGCTCCAGCCGGTCGGCTCGACACCAGTTGCCACCGCGTTCGGGGCGGCAGCAATGGCCTCGGCGACGGCCTCGCCGATCGGGACGGCCGCGAGCCGGTCGCCGGCGGTCTCGTCGAGTCGCCGGCACCAGTCGGCCAGCCGCTGCCCGTCGGTTTCGACTGCCGCTATCGCACTGATTTCGCCGCGGTCGACCGCCGCGGCCACCGCCTCGCGCGGGCGGTTGTCGACCCGAACGGCCTCCCAGCGTCCGGCCGCCCGGAGGAGCTGTTCGGTCACCAGCCGGCCGGGCCGCCCCGGCTGGCCCGGATACACCGCACTGGCGTCGGCCGCGTCCGCCTCGCCTGCGCCGGCCTCCTCCGCGTCGGTGAGGGCCGCCGTCGACTCGACCTCGCCCGCGGCCAGCCAGTAGTGGTCGCGCCAGCCGTAGCCGAACCCCTGCTGTGGGAGGGGATCGACCGGCTCGGCGGCGAAGGCCCCGACGCCCTCGCTGGCCCGATAGAGGGTCGTGTTGTCGACGGCGGCGGCGTCGACCTCCCCGCGGCCAAGCGCGTAGAGCCGTTCGACCTGCCCGTCGATCTCGGTGGTGGCGACCCGTAGCGTCTCGCTGTGGCGGTCGGCGGCGACAGCCAGCGCCCGACCGGCCCGGTGGCTCCGGCTGTCGACCGGCCCGACGCCGAGTGCTAGCCGCTGTCCGGAATCACCCAGACAGCCGCCCACCGACAGCCCGGCGACCGCCGACAGCCCGGCGATCATCGCCCGCCGCGACGTCGTGTCGACTGCGGTCATTACAGCCTCGGTTCACCGCGTCGGACAAGGGTATAGACACCATACACTGGTTTACACACCGGCTGGTTGCGGTAAGCCGACCATAGGTTCCCGAAACTGGCAGTGCGGTCCGACAGTCGACCCGCCCGACCCGTCGGCTGACCCACCCGATCGCCCCGGTGGTCGATCGCCGACTCACAGGCGGCGGGGCTTTTAGGCCTCGTCCACAACGACTCCCTATGGGACTGATGGATACGGTGCGGTCGATCCTCGGCGTCAGCGCCGAGGCCGACGCCACCCGCGATGCCGACCCCGAGGATTTGTTCGGGATGTCGACCGCCTACGTGACGATGGAGGCCGATCTCGGCTACGCCAACGCCGGCACGGCGGCCCTCTGTTTCTCGTCGGTCGACAGTACGGATTTCGGCGAGATGGTCGACGAGGTCGAGGCGATCCTCGAAGCCGGCGCGGAGGACACGGGGACGACGTTCAGCCAGCACGCCGACGACCACGGCTACAACTGGGTGGTCCTCGACGATAGCGACCCCGAGGACCTGCTGACGACGATCCACTTCGCCGCCGACACGTTCATCGAACAGGGGTACGGCTCGCGGCTGCTGGCGGCCGTCTTCGCCTTCGACAAGAGCGAGACCGACCACGCCTACTGGATCTACTCGTTCCGCCGGGGAGGCTACTACCCGTTCGTTCCGAAGGGCGACCACGAACGCGACAGCAAAACCGAGTTCAAACTCCAGTCGGTCTTGGATGGCGAGTTGGGGATCGAGGACGACGAGAGCTACTGGTATCCGCTGTGGCCCGACCGTCCCGGCGGCCATCCGTGGGAGTAGCCCGCTTTTCACTCTCGTTTGTATCGATACCGACACCCGCCGTCGACGCTCGCCTGTTTCACTTTCACTCCGCAGTTAACGAGGGTTTATGTACGAAACTGGATAAGGTCGGTGTACAATGGCAGACGACGATCTCGAAACCCTACCCGGAGTCGGACCGGCCACGGCGGACAAACTGATCGAAGCCGGCTACGAGACGTATCAGTCGATCGCGGTCGCCTCCCCCGGCGAACTCTCGAACACCGCGGATATCGGTTCGAGCACCGCCGCCGACATCATCAACGCCGCCCGTGAGGCCGCCGACGTCGGTGGTTTCGAGACCGGTGCGACCGTCCTCGAACGGCGCAACGAGATCGGCAAGCTCTCCTGGCAGATCGACGAGGTCGACGACCTGCTGGGCGGCGGGCTGGAAACCCAGTCTATCACGGAAGTCTACGGCGAGTTCGGGGCCGGCAAGTCGCAGGTCACCCACCAGATGGCGGTCAACGTCCAACTCCCACCGGAACACGGCGGCCTTCGGGGGTCGTGTATCTTCGTCGACACCGAGGACACGTTCCGACCCGAGCGGATCGACGACATGGTCCGCGGCCTCGACGACGAACTCCTTGAAGCCACCCTCGAAGACCGCGGGATGGAGGGGAGTATCGACGACGAGGAGACGATGGAGGCGCTGGTCGGGGACTTCCTCGACCGGATCCACGTCGCCAAGGCGTTCAACTCCAACCACCAGATCCTGCTGGCGGAGAAGGCCAAGGAGCTCGCCGGCGAACACGAAGACACCGAGTGGCCCGTCCGGATGGTCTGTGTCGACTCCCTGACGGCCC
>JAWOEO010000003.1:0-9255 GCA_046482755.1 Halohasta sp.
TGTCGCGGACGGGACGTGCGGAACTTCGTCGCCGTCGACCGAATGGTGGCCGCCGCCTGAACCGCCATCCGCACTGTCGTCCGTGTCAGACGGTACGTCGTCGTCGCCGTCAGACCACGGCGAGACATCGTCGAGTTCGCTCTCCATCTTGTCCGACGTCTGCGGGCGTCCGGGACTCATCTCACCGCTGATGTAGTGTGTCTTCGGGTCAGTCCCGCGATCTTCGAGCAGCTGGTCCGTTTCGTACGTGTCGATGTACTTCGAGACGGTGCTGGTCTCGTCGTCGAGGTCGCCGAAGACACGCGCGTCGGCGGGGCAGTTGACGACGCAGGCCGGATCGAGACCCTCGTCGACGCGGTGGCTACAGAACGTACACTTCTCGACGACGCCCTGCGGTCGGGCCTCCACGTCACCAGTTCCCCCTTCCGGCATGTGTTCGGGCTCGTCCCAGTTGAACACCCGAGCGTTGTACGGACACGCCGCCATGCAGTAGCGACAGCCGATACACTTGTGGTAGTCGATCTCGACGATGCCGTCGTCGCGGGTGTACGTCGCGTTGACCGGACAGACCTTGACGCACGGCGCGTTCTCGCAATGTTGACACGCCGTCGGCTGGTACTGCATGTCCAGTGACCCACTCCCGCCGTCTTCGGGGTAGCCGCCCGAGGGGGTGTCCATCTTCTCACCGCCCTCGGTGAGAACGCGGTTCCAGAACTGTCCCATCGGAACGTTGTTCTCCTGTTTACACGACACTGCGCACGCTTGACACCCGATACACCGCTCCTGGTCGATTACGAGCCCGTGTTTTGTCATCGTCAGTCACCTCCTGTGGGAGTCGCTTTGGCACCGCTCCCGCGCGGGTTGTCAGATCCGTATTTATCGGTGTCGACATCGTCGGGTGCGGATTCGACCGCCACCCGTACGTCGTAGAACGCCATCGTCTGGCCGACCTCACTGACCTCGTTGTGCGTGAGGTCTTGGAGGTGACCCTCGACGAAGTCGCGGCTCCACCACCCCTGATCGGTGTTGACTAGTCCGGGCTGGAACGCGTCGTTGTACTTCGCCTTCACGACCATCTCGCCGCGGTCGTTGTACACCCGGACGTACTCGCCGTCCTCGATACCGCGGGCCTTCGCGTCCTTCGGGTGGATGTCGAGCTGCGGTTCGGGGTTGATCTCGCGTACCCAGTTCACCATCTCGTACTGTGAGTGGATACGGAACCGACTGTGCTTCTGCATGAACATCAGCGGGTACTCGTCGGCCTTCTCGTAGTCGTCGGCAGTCCGGTCCTCGAGCGGCCGCGGGACGTCGAACGTGACGCCCTCCTCGCTCGGGGCGTCGTCGTCGTACATCTTGATGCGTCCCGTCTCGGTGGGGAACTCATCGGTGTACTTGACGATCGGGACGCTCTCTTTCTTCTGCGTCCCCTGTTCGAACAGCGTGTCGAAGTCGATGTCGTCGTCCCGACTGGCGAGCTCCCGGAGCATGTCGCGTGTCGTCTCCGGGAATCGGTCGCCGTACCCGAATCGCTCCGCGAGTCCGCGGATGGCGTAGTAGTCGTCTTTCGTTTCCCACAGCGGTTCCTGCACCTTGTGGCGGTAGCCGAGATGCGGGTGGGACCCCCAGCCCGAACTGATGTCTTCCTGCTCGAACCAGTGGGGAACCGGGAGAATGATGTCGGCGTGCTGGACCGTATCCGTGTGGTGCATGTCCGCGACCACGTACATCTCGAGGCTTCTGATGGCCTCTCTGAACCGCTGACGGTCCGGGAACTGGTTCCCCATCATGTTCGACTCGATGGAGTAGACGGCTCTGATCTTGTGCGGGTCGCCGTCGATCATCGCGTCGGGGTACTCGGGGAAGGTCATCGACGGGCCGGGCTCGGCGTCCGCCGGACTGGCCCAGTCGCCGGCGGCGAGCGTCGCACCGCCGGAGTGATGCGCGTGGATGTTCCCGTGGCGACCGTAGTCGCCGGTCAGCCCCATCAACACGGCGTACGCCTGCCCGAAGATGTGACCGTGTTTGTATCGCCCGAGTGCGTAACTCGAGGCGATGCCGCCGGGGCCTCGGGTCGCCAGCCACCGGATCGCAGTCCGGATGTTCTCGGCGTCGACCCCGACCGTATCGGCGATCTGTTCGGGCGCGTAGTCCGCCACGTGGTCTCGAAGCCTCGTCAGGGCGGTCTCGCACGCGACGCCGTCGACGGTGAACTCTCCGAAGAGCGCGTACGCGCCGCCGGTTTCGGGTTCCAGTGCGACCGGGCTGTCGCTGCCTCGTTCGACGGCGACGACCTGCTGCTCGCCGCCGTCTTCGAAGACCTCGCTCGCCTTGAGCAACTCCCCGGTGTCCTTACGGATCAGCGCCGGTGCGGTCGTCCGCTTCCGGAGGAAGTCCTCGTCGTACGTCCCGTCCTCGAAGACGGTGTGCATCATCGCGAGCGCGAGGTGGACGTCTTTGCCGGGCTCGACGGGGAGCCACAGGTCCGCTTTCGACGCCGTCGTCGTGTACACCGGGTCGACGACGACGAGCTTCGCCCCGTTCTCGACCGCGTCGAGGACCTTCGAGGCGTCCATCTGGAACTGACTGGAGAAGATGTCCGACCCCCAGACGATGATGGTGTTCGCGTTCTCCCAGTCTTCGGCTTCGTTCGTCGGTGGGAGGAAGGCGCCGACACCAGTGACGCGGTTGAAGCCGCGACCGACGTTGGTGTCGATACCCCACGCGGATTGGGTCGCGCCGAACAGCGAGGCGAGCCGCTTGAACGATTTGCCCGACTGCCCGTAGTTCCCCGACCCCTCGTGGAAGAGGACGCTCTCGGCGCCGTGGTCGGCTTTCAACGACTGCATCTTGTCGGCGACGAGGTCGAGCGCCTCGTCCCACGAGACGCGTTCGAACTCTGCGTCCGGACCGCGTCCCCGGGGATTGGGGTCGTCGGGCGACCAGTCCGTCCGCTTCATCGGGTACTTCAGTCGCGTCGGGTCGTACACGCGTTGCGTGTGCGACAGCCCGAGCACGCAGGCTCGCTTGTACTGTTCGTCTTCCGGTGGATGTGGTTCGATCTTCTTCACCTGACCGTCGCGAACGTGAACGTCGATCGGACACTTCCCCCTACAGTTGGGCGAACAGACGGTCTGGACGACGTCGTTTTGACCGACAAAGCTCTCGATCCCGGAGGTCGACGGCTGATCTTCTTCGTTCTCGACCAGTGTCTGGAGAAATCCGCCACCCCCAACTCCGAGGGCGGCAGCGGCTCCACCGGCCTTCAGTACGTCACGTCTGTACGCTTTCCCGTCAGTCATCCTCGAACCCCTCCGGCTTCGTCGGGCGTTCGTCCTCGCCAAACTCTTCCAGTACTGCTTCGTGGTACTTCTCGTGGAACTCGGCGTCAGTCAGCTCTCCATTTGAGACCCGAATCGCATCAAGAGCCATCTGCACACCGAGATCAGTGTCATATTCGACGTCGTCTAACATCGCTTCAGCTTCATCTTCCCACTCATCGATCGGCGTCAGTCTCGGCTGCTGTGGGTAACTCATGGCTCTATCTGTATGTTGTGAGTAGACCGCGATACGATTCGTGCTGTATACTACAGCATCTTATATACTCCGCGAGTTATTGGTGAACAATTGTTATATTATGACACAGATAGAATACCATCTTGGTATTTCACACGTCTTATCGCCGCACATCGATGACCCTCCCGAGAGCCGGACGGCTTACCTGAAGGCGGCGAGCGCGAGTTTCGACTCCACCGAGCTCAGCCGCTGCGACATCGCCGACTTCGTGATGTCGAGGTCCGCAGCGAGTTCACCGACGCTCGTCTCCCTCGGCGTCTCGTAGTAGCCCGACGAGACCGCCATCGCGGCCGTCTCCCGTTCGGTCTCGGTCAGCGTGGAGAGGTCGAGGGTGAGGCGGTTCGACCGGTCGCCGCCGACGGAGTCGACCCGCGTGAGACGACGCAACGAGAGGTTGTCCGTCGCCTCTCTGAGATCGTCTATCAGCGCGGAGAGGTGGTCGCGGTCCGGGAGGAAAGCCTGAATGACAACGGCCTCGTCGGTGACCTCCGTGATCTTCGGAATGCAGTCGTAGTCAAAGAAAATTGGGCAGAAACACTCAGAGGTGATCTCGGTTTTCGAGTAACGGATCTCGGTGTCAGTCGAGCCTCCCTCCGTCTCGTCGTCGTGATCGCGCGCTGTTTCCGTGTGACACTCTCCGTCGGAAGACTGCCGGTCGATCCGGTCGGCATCTCGGCCGTAGACCTCGACGGGACAGGCGATCGCGCCAGACGCGGACAGCTCGAACTCGACGTAGAGGCGACGGGTCTCTTCCGTGTCGCCACACTCTCCGTTCGACGATCGTTCTGTCATTTCCACAGTCGGCGTGTTCGATAAACGAGCATAGGACGTTGTCTCGGGTTATCGGCCTTTAGAACGGCCGAGAAGACGAAACGGGTCAATTCGTTGATCACTCTGTGTCGACAATGTCGTCGATCCACGTTAGCACTGCCACCGCCTTCGGAAACCCGATCGTTGGCACGGCCAGCAGGGCGACGTGTCGCAACGCCTCGGGATCGACACCCTCCTCGAGCGCTCGCCGGACGTGGGAGTGGACAGCCCCCTCCGACCCAGAGCCGGCCGCCAGTGCCAGTTTGACGAGGCGTTTCTCTTCGCCCTCGATCGGGCCGGCTTCCGAACAGGCTTTTCCCAAAGCGGCGTACTCGTCCCACACCTCGGGGAATTCGGCCGCGAGATCGCCCGCCGTTGCCGGGAGTTCGTCGGTGTCTTCGACAGCATCAGACATACACATACTTCCGGAGAGCAGACGTAAAAACCGAACCGAACGTTTCCACGACGTGACGATACCTCCCCGATCGGTTCGGCCGGTTCGACCGATCACTCCCTCCGGCCAAACGCAATCGTCGAATCCAGCGGCTCTTCGCGGGCCATCTCCTCCACTACCCGCCGAACAATAGTCGCCTCGGCGCCGTGGAGACGTTGTGACACCGCAGACTTGGAAACGTCGAACTCGGCCGCGAGATCCGTGAGCGTCACCTCCCGCGGGTCGGCGTAGTACCCGGCTTCCACCGCCCGAAGTAACGTCAGGCGCTGTACCGCGGTCAGCGCCTCGGGATCGATCGAGACCGTCGACTGGCCCTCGTCACGGACGTCACGGATCCGTACCCCGCCGATGTCGAGATCCGCAATAGTACCTAACACGGCTCCGACGTCGACACACGGATCGATCTCTATCACGACCGTGTGTCCGTCGTCGCCCGCGTCGTTCGTGACCATCGGTAGATCTATGCCATCACGGTGTACTCAAAAGAACAAACTAGATCTGGTGAATTATGCTGGCCATTAAATATCCCTTTCAGATCTTGCGGGTCATCGCTCCCCCGAACATGACGCTCACGCCGCGCGGCGCCTGTTCGCGGGACTCACTCATTCACTCCGGTCGGGGCGGCTGTGTAACGTCGGAATTTGCCGATAGAATTTAAATACCTGTAATATACAGGAGTGCGTCTTGGGTCGTCGGGTTATAATCGATAGATATGCATCGACACCGTGGCGGCTGCCGGGCGTCGACAGACTCGAAGTTCGGCTTCAGGTTCGAGACGCTCCACGACTGGGCGGCGTTCGTCGAAAGTGGCGCCAACGAGACCGTAGTCGACGGCGGCGAACCGCAACTGTCCGCCTCCCAATTTAATCCGGGTATCGAATAATGACCTCTACCCTTCGTAACGCGCTCGCCAGAGTCGACGATCCGATCCTCGACGACGACATCGTCTCGCTCGGACTCGTCGGCGACGTCGAACTCGACGGCGATACAGCTCACGTCCCACTCGCTCTCGGCGCCCCGCACTCGCCGGTCGAGACCCAGATCACCGAGGACGTCCGGGCCGTCGTTCGGGAGGAGGGATACGAACCCGTTCTATCGATCGAGATCAACGATACGACGCCCGCCGGCCAGATGGACGGCGCACCGAATGTGATCGCTGTCTCCTCCGGTAAGGGCGGCGTCGGCAAGAGTACCGTCTCGGTAAACCTCGCGACGGCGATGGCCGAGCGGGGGGCCAACGTCGGACTGTTCGACGCCGACGTGTACGGCCCTAACATACCGCGGATGCTCGGCGTACGGAGTGAACCGGGGAGAGCGGAGGACGACGAGACGATCAGACCGGTCGAGAGCCACGGACTCAAGCTGATGAGCATCGGCTTCCTCGTCGGTGACGACGATCCGGTCATCTGGCGGGGCGCCATGGTCAATAAGGTACTCACAGAGCTACTACACGACACCAAGTGGGGAGATCTCGACTACTTCGTCGTCGACTTGCCTCCGGGAACGGGAGACGTACAGCTGACCTTGCTCCAGCAGATAGGGGTCTTGGGCGCGCTCGCCGTGACGACGCCGCAGGACATCTCGCTGGACAACGCCCGAAAGAGCGTTCGGATGTTTGATAAACATGATACGTCGGTGCTCGGCGTCGTCGAAAACATGAGCGGGTTCGTCTGCGACGAGTGCGGGACTCGACACGACGTGTTCGCGACCGGCGGGGGCCAGCGACTCGCCGACGAGTTCGATCACCCCCTCCTCGCCGAGATCCCGCTCGACCCCGCGATCCAACAGGGGTGCGAGGTCGGGGAGCCCATCGTTTCCGACGGCGACTCGGAGCCGGCACGAGCATTCCGAAAGCTCGCTGAACGGACGATGGACCAAGTCGGTCGAGAGCGGCGACGCTCGCACACCAACGGTGCTGTCGAAATTGGGCAGAACCCGTAGGCAACGGCACGCTGAAGATCGCGCTCAGTTGACGGTCCTCCTTTAGATCTGGCGTCGTAATTAGACCTGACCGCGAATAACTTGGAGACAGCCGAGAATATAACTTCAAACAATTACTTCTCACGAAGTAGTAACGTGAGTAGGTTATATTCAACTGGTGGCTGAAGGCTTTCCCATGCAATCGCGATCCCGTCGAGCGGTCCTCGCGACGCTCGCGGCCGGGGGCGGAGTCGGGGCCGCTGGCTGCCTCGGTGGCGGCAATTCTGTCTCCGTTCTCGCCGCCGGGAGCCTCGCGGTCGTCCTCGACGAACACCTCGGACAGCGGTTCGAAGGGGAGACGGGACTCGCCTTTCGCGGGGAATATTACGGCACCAACGCGGTGATGCGGATGGTCGAAGACGACCGGAAGTACCCGGACGTTGTCGTGAGCGCAGACGCCAGGCTATTGCGCGACCGGCTCTACGACACTCACTCAGCGTGGGACGTCTCATTCGCGTCCAACGCTGTCGGGATCGCCTACGCTCCAGACACACGGTTCGGGGAACGACTGAATGCGGGCGACCTGTGGTACGAGGTTGCGCGTGACGCTGACGACGGTGACCTCGCCATAAGTGATCCCGACCTCGACCCCCTCGGATACCGCGCCATCCACGCGTTTCGACTCGCCGAGCGGGAACACGGGCTCGATGGCTTCGCCGAGACTGTCACCGAGGCCGCCTATCGGGAGCCGGAGGAACCACAGCTGCTCGCCGGCGTCGAAACGGGGAACCGCGCCGCCGCGGTCGTCTACCGGAACATGGCTGCGGACCACGGGCTTCCGTTTCACTCGTTCCCGGAAGCGTACAACTTCTCGAACCCGGAGTATGCCGACCGATATGCGGAGTTCTCGTACACGACGGACGATGGGTACACGGCGACCGGCGCGCCGATCGTGTACAACGCGACGGTGCTTGAGAGTGCGGACTCGCCGGGCGTCGGACGCGAATTTGTCCGATTCCTTGCGAACGCCGATGAGACTCTCCGTGAGAACGGGTTCAAGACGGAGAAATTCCCGAGAACGCACGGAGAGGTTCCTATCGAGGTGAGCGGCGGATGAGCCCCGTTGATGTGACTCGCTCGACCACGAAATCACGACGGGTGCCCCCGCTGCTGGTCTTTGGAGTTCTCGGAGTGGTTCTGCTCGTGTACTTCGCGCTCCCCTTCGTGATGTTCCTCGGCCGAACCGGATCGGTTCCCGTCGTTGAGACCCTGCTACAGACGACGAGCCGGACGGCGGTCCGGAACTCGCTTCTCACCGCGCCCGTCGCTACCGCGATCGCGACCGTGTTTGGCGTGCCGCTCGCGTACGTCCTTGCACGCAAGACGTTCCCAGGGAAGCGACTTGTTGAGGCGCTCGTCGTGCTCCCGCTTGTCGTCCCGCCGGTCGTCGGCGGGGCGATGCTGCTCAGTGTGGTGGGTCGGTTCACACCGATCGGGGCCGCCGCGGCGCAGGTTGGGCTGCCGCTGACGGATAGTCTCGTCGGCATCGTGCTCGCACAGACGTTCGTTGCCGCGCCGTTCGTCGTGATTACCGCCCGCGCTGGATTCGGATCAATTGATGAGCGGCTTGAACAGGCGTCTCGATCGCTCGGATGCGGGCCGATAGCCACGTTCAGACGCGTGTCGCTCCCTCTCGCGAGACGAGCGATTGTCGCCGGTGTTGTACTCACGTTCTCGCGGGCCATCGGCGAGTTCGGCGCAACGATGATGATCGCCTACAATCCCCGGACGATGCCAACACGGATCTGGGTCGACTTTATAGCCGGCGGCATCGACTCGATTGTTCCACTCGCACTCGCGCTGTTGGCGGTCACGCTCGTTGTGGTCGCTACGGTACAGCGGTTCGCCGGGGTGCCGACCGTGGTGGAGCAATAAGCCTCGAACTCAATGGGATGACCCACCGGTACAGGCCCGAGTGTACCCTCGAATACGACTCTACGAAAACACCCATCGGGAGATCACTTTAGACAACTGTTCTTCCAACCGTTGCTATGGCCAATATCGACGCCTTCTGAGGATTCAACAGAGTCCCTTCGATGTGTTCCTTAATTCCGTCTTCGACCGTATACTCGATATCAAGCGTTCCGTAGGTGTTGTCACCGACTGTCCACATCAGTTTGACGACGACAAGTGGCGGTCACTAAGTACCTCTTAGATGTTGTTGAGATACCCTCGGCGCTGTTCCATCTTTTCGCGCTGACTCCGTCGGTCATAGTGTTCGTCTAGAACGCTCGGTGTCACGTTCGCACGATCGCTGACGACATCTTTCGGAACATCGCTATTCAAATGGTGAGTGATCCCACCACGTCGGAGCGCGTGTGGGCTCACGCTTGAGGGGCAGTCGAATGCAGCGGTATATTCCATCGCGTCACAATTGTCTGGATCACGATCGTGGGGACACTCTCCAGTGGAAACGCAGGGCCTTGTGTACCTGTAAC
>JAWOEO010000041.1:0-2592 GCA_046482755.1 Halohasta sp.
TGACCCGCGAGATCGTCGGCTGGCAGCGGCTGTTCGAGATGCTCGATGCCCATCCCAGTCAGCCGGTCGACCATTCGCCGGGCACCCGCCCGGTCCCACGCGCCGTTGGCGTCGAGGCGGAGGCTAACGTCGTCGTCGACCGCGGTATGGACTGCCTGAACCCGTGTGAGATCCTCTTTCGGATCACGGACACCGACTTTCAGTTTGAGCCAGTCGAACCCCTCGTCGACTGCTGTGGTCGCCGCCTCAACCGTCTCGTCGACGCTCGCGTCGCCGATGGTGGCGTTGACCGGGACCGACTCGGGGAGGGACCGGTCGGCATCGAAGCCCTGTTCGCGGAGCACGGCGGCCAGCGGCCGGCCGTCGCGCCGGGCCGCGGCGTCGAGGCGAGCACAGTCGACCGCGTGGGCGGCTGCCGGCGTCGCATCGGGATCCGGCGAGCTGTCGACGGTGACGTCGGCGAGGGCTTGCCGGGCAGCCTCGTAGGACTCCGTCCAACCGGCCAGTGGGGTCGCCTCCCCGAGCCCGTGGCTGCCGTCGCGTTCGATGCCCACGAGGAACCCCCGCCGCTCGGAGATCGTGCCGGCGGCGGTCGACAGTGGTGCGGCGAGGGCGAGCGAAAACGAGTCGACCCACATTAGAGCGCCAGCCCCAGTCCGAAGAGTCCAGAGTAGGCGGCGAGTAGCTTGCCGGTGGTTTCGAGCGCGGGGTTGAGTGCCGCACCGCTCGTCTCGGTCCAGACCGTGCGTGTGAGGACGACCGCAATCGGGAGCGTCAACAGCGGAAGCAACACTGCGGCAGTGAACCCCTCGGCCAGCCAGAGCCAGCCCGGAACCGCGTAGGCGAGGCTACCGAGCCCGGCGAACTGCAGCCGACTGAACCGGTAGCCGAACCGGACTGCGAGGGTTCGCTTACCGGTCGTGACGTCCTCCTCGCGGTCCCGGATATTGTTGACGACGAGAATGTTCGTCGACAGTGCTGCCACCGGAAGGCTGGCAAGGAACGCGGTCGACGTGACGCTGCCAGCCGGGATCGTCGTCGACAGTGGGTCGGCGAGCACGGCGGTAGCCTGCACATAATAGGTCCCCATGACCGCGATCACGCCGAAGAAGACGAAGACGAACAGGTCGCCGAGCCCGTGGTAGCCCAGCGGGTAGGGACCCCCGGTGTAGGCGATGCCTGAAAGGACCGATAGCAGGCCAATAACCAAGATGGGGAGGCCGCCGACGTAGACGAGATAGCTGCCGACGCCGATCGCGGCGGCAAACGTGAGGTACATTGCGCGTTTGACCGATTGGGGTGCGATCAGTCCCGACTGGGTGACGCGAGTGAACCCCTCGCGGGCCTCGGTATCCGCGCCCTGGATGGCGTCGTAGTAGTCGTTGGCGAAGTTAGTGCCGATCTGGATGAGTGCCGCGCCAACGAACGCCGCTAACGTCGGCAGGAGTGCAAAGACGCCGTCGTGCCACGCAAGCCCGGCACCGACGACGACGGGTGCCGCGGCCGCTGGTAGCGTCTGGGGCCGGGCCGCGAGTACCCACGCACGGGTCTGTGAGAGTTCCGTCCCGCTCATTGGTGTCGTTCAGGCCGCCGTGAGAGTGAATCTTCGGGTTCTTCGACGAGGGTGCTGCGAGATGGGTCCGAAACAAAATCTTAACTCGAAGTATAATAAATTTTCTCTACCGGGCGTATAGGCGGGGTACGGAGCCTGTCGACGAACGCCAGCACTATTTACGGCTGGGGATAGAAGCCGGAGTATGGTCAGCTACGACGAACTCCACGACCCGAACGCGGAGTATACGATGCGGGAACTGTCCTCAGAGACGATGGGCGTCACGGGCGACCGCGGCGGCGGCCGCGACGTCGAGATTACCGATGTCCAGACGACGATGGTCGACGGCAACTTTCCGTGGACGCTCGTGCGCGTCTACACCGACGCGGGCGTCGTCGGTACCGGCGAAGCCTACTGGGGGGCTGGCGTCCCGGAACTCATCGAGCGGATGAAACCGTTTGTCATCGGCGAGAACCCCCTCGATATCGACCGCCTCTACGAACATCTCGTCCAGAAGATGTCCGGCGAGGGGAGCGTTGAGGGCGTCACCGTCACCGCCATCTCCGGTATCGAGATCGCACTCCACGATCTGGCGGGCAAGATCCTCGGGGTTCCGGCCTACCAGCTGCTCGGCGGCAAATACCGCGATCAGGTCCGGGTGTACTGTGACTGCCACACCGCCGACGAGGCCGACCCGCAGGCCTGTGCCGACGAGGCCGAACGCGTCGTCGACGAACTGGGGTACGACGCCCTCAAATTCGACCTCGACGTGCCCTCAGGGCTCGAAAAGGATCGGGCCAACCGCCACCTCCGTCCCGGCGAGATCCGCCACAAGGCCGAGATCGTCGAAGCCGTTACCGAGCGCGACAAAGACAAGGCCGACGTAGCCTTCGACTGCCACTGGACGTTCTCCGGTGGCAGCGCCAAGCGACTCGCCGCGGCGCTCGAAGAGTACGACGTGTGGTGGCTCGAAGACCCCGTTCCGCCGGAGAACCTCGAGGTACAGGAGGAAGTCACCAAGTCGACGGTCACCCCGATCA
>JAWOEO010000058.1:0-5824 GCA_046482755.1 Halohasta sp.
ACGGCTCGCGGCTTCGCCGCTCGCTAATCGAAATTCTCGCTTCGCTCAAATCTCGCAGTCCGCCCTCCCCGAATTGAACACTGTGAGACGTGCTCACTTCGTTGCGCGCGACTCACAAGCTCAATTCGGGTCGGGACGGATTTTACACTGCTCACGTTGTTCGCAGGAAAAATCCGCCCTCCCCGAATTGAACGGGGGACAAGTCGATCTACAGTCGAATGCTCTACCAGGCTGAGCTAAGGGCGGTCACCGAATTCTACCCGGGTGCCGTAATTAAGGGTTACTGTTGGAACCGGCGATCGACAGGAACGTTCAAATACAATGGTACGAATACGCATACGTAATGAGCAAGATCACGTTCCGCGCCGACGAAAAACTCGTGGGTCGGCTGGAGGGTCTTGAGGCCTCGAAAAGCGAGGTGATGCGGGAGGCCCTCCGCCGCTATCTCGACGGCGGAGAACGTGAGCCGGGGGCGTCGGACAGTCGGTCGACCGACGGGACGACCATCGACGAACTGGTGACCGAGCGGCTCGACCAGTTGGTGGCCAACCGGACCGCCGAGCCACCGCGTCGGACACCGCCGGCCACCGAGCTTACGGTCAACGTCTCGGTCGAGGGGACGACCGCCGACGACGTGTCAGTCGACACCGACCGCGAGGCCAACGCGCGTAAGACGAACGCCGAGGCCGACCAAGCGATGAGTTGCAGCCAGTGTGGGGAGTCGGTCGACGAGAACCACGTCTACTGCCCGAACTGCGGGGAAAAGAACAGCCACCGGCTGTTCTGCGAGTGCGGCGACGAGATCCGATCCGACTGGCGGTTCTGCCCCGGCTGCGGCCGCCGCACCCCCGCAGCCGACGTGTTAGACAACGCGTAACACGCCGAAAACGGCTGTCTCACGGCCTGAAACGGCGTCTTACACATTGTGTCTTACAACCGGCGGTAGTTTTATATACATTCAGCATATCTGTACGGTTGCGTAAGACAGTCGTCTTACAGCACAGGTCCGCCGGATGGAACCGGTCCTCTCGGACGGCCGGCATCTGCAGCCGGCCATGCTGTCGACTCGTCTTACCGGGGAATGTAAGCATGGAGCGTGTGACACTACGAATTCCGAAGCAGCAGATCGAGGAAGTCGAGGAAATGGTCGACACCGGCCAATTCCCAAACCGGAGCGAGGCGATCCGGTCGGCTGTCCGCGAGATGCTCAACGACCACGATGAGGCAGAGCCGCGACGATCGAACAGCGACCGCAACTGGGCCAAGGTGTAACGATGCAGGATATCGTTCAGGACGCCCTCGAAAACGCCGAGGCCGAAAAGCGGGAGATGGACGCCGCACTCGATGACGACGACGAGTTCGGCGACCCGCGCATCGTCATCGTCGGTGCCGGTGGTGCCGGTAACAACACCATCAACCGACTGTACAACATCGGCGTCGACGGCGCCGACACGATCGCGATCAACACGGACAAACAACACCTGAAGATGATCGAAGCCGACACCAAGATCCTCGTGGGCAAATCGCTCACCGCGGGCCTCGGTGCCGGTGGCGACCCCGAGATGGGCGAGCGTGCGACCGAGATGGCCCAGGGGACGATCAAGGAGGTCCTCGGCGAGGCGGACCTCGTGTTCGTCACCGCGGGGATGGGTGGCGGCACCGGTACCGGTGCGGCACCCGTCGTCTCGAAGATCGCCAAAGAACAGGGTGCGATCGTCGTCGGCATGGTGTCGACGCCGTTCAACGTCGAACGCGCCCGCACGGTGAAGGCCGAAGAGGGGCTCGAACACCTCCGTAATACGGCCGACTCGATCATCGTGCTGGACAACAACCGCCTGCTCGACTACGTCCCGAACCTGCCGATCGGCAAGGCCTTCTCGGTGATGGACCAGATCATCGCCGAAACGGTCAAGGGCATCTCCGAGACCATCACCCAGCCCTCGCTCATCAATCTCGACTACGCGGATATGTCGACGATTATGAATCAGGGCGGCGTCGCGGTGATGCTCGTCGGCGAGACCCAGGACAAGAACAAGACCCAGGAAGTCGTCAACGAGGCGATGAACCACCCACTGTTGGACGTCGACTATCGCGGCGCGTCAGGTGGACTCGTCCACATCACTGGCGGCCCGGACCTCACGTTGAAGGAGGCCGAAGGCATTGCCGACAACATCACCGAGCGCCTCGAAGCGAGCGCGAACGTGATCTGGGGTGCGCGGATCCAGGACAACTACAAGGGCAAAGTACGGGTCATGGCGATCATGACCGGCGTCCAGAGCGCCCAGGTACTGGGCCCAACGACCCAAAAGCAGGCCGACAAATCCCGACAGAGCATCAACCAACAGAGCCAGTCGTTCGACGCGAGCGCGAACGTCTCGAACGCGAACACGAGCTCTTGGGAGTCCGACGGCGGCACCGACGAACTCGAACGGTCCAACGGACTCGACGTTATCCGGTAGCTCGGTTCCCGCGGTCCCCGTTTTTTCCCGTCAACAGCGACCAGCCGTCGGCTTAGACCGGTTGGGTGCCTTCCTCGTAGGGCTGGACGACGACGAACCCGCTGGAGCCCTCGAAGCTCATCTGGTAGGTTTCGCCCGACGACTGGCCGATGGTGTCCTTCAGACTCCGGTCGGCCGTGAGGCTCGGCGAGAGGTTGCTCGACCACGCGACGGTCGCATCTGGATCGGTCCGAACCGGCGGCTCCAACACCAAGGGGTCGCCGTGGGTGGTGATCGCAACCGTCCCCGGGCCGGTCAGAAAGACGTTCAGCAGGCCGGCCGCCGACGCGCCGCCGAGGCTGCCGATGGTGCTGATCTCGTAGCCGACTCGGTCCTCGAAGGCCAGCACGTCGTTGCCGTTGACCGAAATCGACTCGCCGGCGTCGAGTTCGAGGATCTGGATCTTCTTTTCTTGATCGGCGAGATAGACGTGGCCTCGGCCTTCGACCTCCATCACCGGGGTCCCTTCGCTCGTGACCTTCCTCTTGATCATCCCCGTGAGTCCGCCTTCGGCCGAGGATTTCCCGGTAAACGACAGATCGCCGTCGTAGGCGATCATCGACCCTGCCTTGGCGATCACCGTCCCGTCGACGTCGATATCCAGCAGCTTGCTGTTTTCCAACTCGAAGCGCTTGCCAGTCTCGTTGGGTTCGTTCTGCGCGACGAAATCGTTCAGTTCCATACCACGTCCGTTCGCCGGTGACTCAATAAAAGCACGTATGACTCAAATGCGGGGGTTTGCAGCCCGTCGGCTACACCGCGTTGATCGACTCGATCAGTCGACACTTCCGGCAGACGCGGCTCCCGGTCTTCGAACCACACTGCTCGCAGTCGTTGAGATCCGCACCGTCGTCGCTGCGGTATCGGTCGGCGGTCAACTCGGCGAGCTCCTCGTAACCCGACATGATCGAGTGGCGGGTGCCGGGGTGGTTCTCTTCGAGGTTCCACAACAGCTCCTGAATCTCCCCGCGGTAGGCCTCGCTGGAGTGGGGACATTCGGTAATGTGGGCGGGCAGGTCCGTGATGTGGGCGTAGAGCGCGACCTCCTTTTCCGGGATGTCCCGCAGGGGTTTGGCGCGCGGCACGAACTCTCCTCCCTCGTGTCGGTCATCGAACCCGCCAAGGCTGGCATCGAAGTGTTTGGCGATCTGTGTGACGTCGCCTTCGAGGATGTTCATCAGCGCGGTCTGGGCCTCGTCGTCGAGGTTGTGGCCCGTCAGCAGTTTGTCCGCGCCGAACTCCTCGGCATAGCCCTCCAGTAGATCGCGGCGAAACACCCCACAGTAGGCACACGCCGCCATGTTTTCGGGGTCGTCCTCGACGACGTCGTCCATCCGAACCCCGAACTCCTCCTCGTAGCTGACCAGTTCGTGGCGCATATCGAGGTCGTCGGCGAGTTCGACACACGCGTCGACGCTGGCGTCCCGATACCCCTCGATCCCCTCGTGGATCGTCAGCGCCAGCATCTCGACCCGTGGATCCGCCCCGAACGTTTCGTCGAGAATGTGGGTCAGCACCACGCTGTCCTTGCCGCCCGACAGCCCGATCACCCAGCGTTCGGGCTCGTCGGGCGTGCTGTCGGCCGACAGCAGCGAGTCCTCCCGAATCCGGCGGCGGACGCGCTTGTCGACCGACCGACAGAAATGCGTCTCGCAGAGATGCGCCCCCGAATACGCCGCGTGCATCACTGCCTCCTCGCCGCACTTGTCGCACTCCATTACCGGCCGTTTGCCGGGCGGCGGGGATACGGGTTTCGTCTCCGGTGTGGTCCCGATGGGTCGACCGGCTCGAATCGGATTTAGTATCGTGATATGTAATTTATCGAGTCGTATCGGCCGCACTGGTCACCATCGACCCACCGGGATGGAACAGTGGGGGCGAAACCCGTTTGGCTCCGGCGTGTCTCCCTCCAGCAATGACCGACAGTCAGCGACTCGACAGGGACGCCGCTCTCGACCGCGTCGAGCAGCTCATCGAGACGGTCGACAGCGATCCGATGCCGGTCCCAGTTCGGGAGATCTGGGTCTACGGCGATGTGGCCCTCGGCCTCGACCCGATCGATCGGCTCGACATCTACCTCAAAAAAGACATCCGGCTCCGCGGCGACAGCGAGGCCGCCGAGGCCTACTACGAGACCCACGGCGTCAAAGGTGTGGGACAGAGCGTCGACGCCGAGTGGGCCGAACAGTTCCCGGAGTACGTTCGGGCCAACGATAACGACCACGCGGCCCCCGAGAAATGTCTCGCGGCCCACCTTCTGGGAGACAGCGAGCCGATCCACCTCGAAGTCTGTAATGCGAGTTTCGACGAGAACGTCACCCAGCGACTCCGTGGGGCGCTTGCCCGCGAAGCGTACGAGCAGATTCTCGATCCTCGCGGGGTGTGTCTCTGGGTCGACGGCCAGTGGGACACCGACCTGCTCGACAAACTCCGCGGCGGCGAACTCCCGTTTCCGACGCTGTCGGGTGCGCTCGAACAGATGGGTGTCGACAGCGAAACGGCCGAGGAGGCGGCCGACACGGTGAGTCGCTACCGCACCGAGCAAACCGGGTCGACCGTCCGCGGCGACGTCATCTAATCCGTCGCTGCGTGAGACGGCGCTGAATAAACTGTATACTGCAATAGAAAATTCGGAAACTCGCTCAGTCGGCGTTGTGTCGACGCCGGTAGTCGCGTAGACTTCCCACCACGTACAGTACGCCGAGGCCGCGGGCGACGGTGGGGAACCAGGCGGTCCACTCGATCTCCCCGGGATTCCGGTAGGCGATCCGAACCCCCAACTCGAGATACTGCTTCGGGAACAGCACGACGACCGCTCCCGCGAGTCCGATCAGGTTCAGGAGCCACGCGTAGCCCCGCCCACCGACGAGGGCGAGAAGGCCGATCACCAGCCCTTCGGCCCGGACCGCCGAGGGGAGCCAACCCTCGCCGAGGGCCGCCTCGGGGTTCTCGAAGGCGACCTGCTGATACCAGTCGGTGACACGCTCGGGACACAGTGTCATGACAATGCCCAGGCAAGCGAGGAGTGTTCGTGCCATAGCGCCTGTAGGACCGCTCCGAACCTAAACCGTCGTACCGATCAAACGACGACTGACGGATTTGGCGAGGGGACGAGCCTCCACGTGGACCAGTCACCTGTCGACAGTGCTGGACTCTTCGGTACCCTGTACGGCGTGTCGGTATCATCTCGCCGGCGGTGACGCCTGCCAGTTTGTTGCGGCGTCTATCCCTGATCGACTCGGCCAACGGTCACGTCGAACGGCACCGTCTCGACGCGCCGATACTCGCCGGCCTGCATCTCGTCGACCCAACACTCCTGAAGCAAT
>JAWOEO010000094.1:0-6461 GCA_046482755.1 Halohasta sp.
GGGCTCAACAACGCCGGGGCCCTCCGGTCCGAGCTGCTCATCATCCTGAACGACAACGATATGTGGATCGCACCCAACGTGGGCGCGATGCACGAGTACCTGACCACCGCCATCAGCAACCCCCTCTATAACCGGATCAAGGACCAGATGTGGGAGGTCGTGGGCAAGGCCCCCCTGGGCAGGCAGGTGCAGCAGGCGGTCCACAAGGTGGACGAGAGCTTGAAGAACCTGCTGGTGCCGGGCATCCTCTTCGAGCGGCTGGGGATCCGCTACTTCGGCCCCGTGGACGGCCACGACATGGACGGCCTCATCCGGCACCTGGAGGACCTGCGGGAACTCCCCGGGCCGAAGCTGCTCCACGTCCGGACGGTGAAGGGGAAGGGATACCGACCCGCGGAGGAGGACAGCTACTTCTTCCACGGGGCGGGCGCCTTCGATGCGGCCACCGGAGAACCGGTGGAGAAGGAGGGGCCCCCTTCCTACACGAAGGTCTTCGGGGAGGCCCTGGTGGCCGAGTGCCGCCGGGATGAGCGGGTGGTGGGCATCACCGCGGCCATGCCGAGCGGGACCGGGCTGGACATCCTCGCCGAGGCGATACCGGAGCGCTTCTACGACGTGGGCATCGCCGAGGGGCACGCGGTCTGTTTCGCTGCGGCACTGGCGGCGGAGGGCATGAAGCCGGTGGCCGCCATCTACAGCACTTTCCTGCAGCGGGCATACGACCAGGTCATCCACGACGTGGCCCTCCAGGACCTCAACGTCTTCTTCTGCATCGACCGCGGCGGGCTGGTGGGTCCGGATGGGCCGACGCACCACGGGACGCTGGACCTCAGCTACCTGAGATGCGTACCGGGCATGGTCATCATGGTGCCCCGGGACGAGAACGAGATGGTGCACATGCTGCGTACCGGGCTGCTCCACGATGAGGGGCCCATCGCCATGCGCTACCCCCGCGGATCGGGTGAGGGGATGGACCTGGACCCGGAGCCGAGGGCCCTGCCCATCGGCCGGGGAGAGGTCCTCCGCCGGGGCGGGGATGCGGCGCTGCTGGCCGTGGGCCGCATGGTGGGCCGCTGCCTGGAGGCCGCCCGGACCCTGGCCGAGGAGGGGATCGAGGTCACGGTGGCGGATGCTCGGTTCGTGAAGCCCCTGGACCGGGATCTGATCCTGGCGATGACCGGGGGCACGGACCTCCTCGTCACGGTGGAGGAGAACAGTGTGCTGGGCGGCTTCGGCGCCGCCGTGCTGGAGCTGCTCCAGGAGGAGGGTCTGAGGGTGCCGGTACGTACGCTGGGGCTTCCGGACCGGTTCGTGGGACACGGTCCGGTGGACCGGCTGCTCCGGGACACCGGACTCGACGGAGAGGGCATCGCGAGACGGACAGGCGAGTTCCTGGAGGAGATACGGGCCGGGATCGCCGCAGCAGGGGGCTGAGGCCGCACGCCCCCTCGGGAGCAAGGAAAGGGCCATGGCGCTGACACTCGGGGTCGTCCCCAACCTCAGGAAACCGGAGCTGGAGGTCTCGATCCGGGCCGTCATCGAATGGGCGGAACGGACGGGGAGCAGCCTTGAAAAAGCGCTTGCCGCGGCCGAGCCGCGAGCCCTCGCCGGTGTGGCCGTCGAAGATCGCGTCGTACGTTTCGCCGGGTTCGAGGTCGCCCGCCGGGAAGTCGACGGCTGGCTCCTCGCCCTCGGCTCTGGCTTCGGCGCGCACCTCGGCGACTTTGCGGAAGTACTCGTCGGCGTTGGCCGCTTCACGGGTGGAGGATGCGCGGGCGGCGGCAAGGGCGGCGTGGATCGCGCAGAGCCGACCCTTCCACCCGGCCTCGTCCCACCGCTCGGTCGCCAGCTCCTCGTAGCGCTCGATGGTGAGCGCGACCTCGTGGCCCGCCCGGAGGTCCTCGACGACGTAGAGGTTGAGTCGGTCCCAGCAGTTCCAGGCGTACCCCGATCGCGCGAGTTCCCAGGCGGCCCACGCCGCCGTTTCCTCGTCGGAGCGGCGGACGGCCTTCTGGAGCAGGCTCGATACTGCGTAGCGGTTGTAGCCGCCGTCGGTCTCGTTGGCCGCCTTGGGCTCGCCGAAATCGTTGTCCGTGTCGGCCTCGGGGTCCCGGTCGGTGTCGAGTTCGCCGTCGCTGCCAAAGGTCGCCTGTCGTGGCTCTCGATCCTCGCCCATGGCGGCTGTGGGACTGGCGGGGGCTAAAGGTCGACGGCTCAGACAGTGGGAGGGCGTGGCGACCGGCGCGGAAATGAGAATTCTTAAACATGGCTGGGCGGCTAAGATGAGGTAGCCCGCCCTTAGCTCAGCCTGGTAGAGCAGTCGACTGTAGATCGACTTGTCCCCCGTTCAATTCGGGGAGGGCGGATTTCTCTCTGCGACCAACGGGAGCAGTGAGAAATATCTCCCCGACCCGAATTGAGCAGACGAGTCACAGCCCGGGCCGGCGAGTGGAGCGAGCCGCATGCCCGGACTGTCTCGGCGAGTTCAATTCGGGGAGGGCGAAAAAGGAGTGTCTGTAGCTCGTATTTATACCGTGTAACTCAAGCAGTTCGGTGACGATGTTTGTCGTACTAAATGGGCGAGTCGACGGACTCGGACTGTCCACGGATCACGGATCTGTCATCGATTGATCCGGAGAATTTCAAATACCGAAATACAAAATTCCTGGAGGACGCCGATCTACACTACGACAATCCGCGAAAAAAGTCTTTCTCGGAGCAGCGGGACGAGATCTGGCGAGTCAGAAACGGTGACCTCAACCGTGTAGTTGAAGCCTTTCCAACTGACCGGCCGCTCGTAGAGCAGTGTGCACTCTGGATGCACGCTGTTGTCGGGAAGCACTTCTTCGAAGACGCAAACCACCGCACAGCAATTGCGATGTTACGAACGCTTCTTCGAAACAATGGCGTCAAGATCGATAGCTGGCCGACTGACCGGGTGAAAGAAGTCCGTGACGAGTCTCACGAGGTTCGCCGAGCGATTCCACCAGTCCAACTCGACACGTTGTATGAGGAAGACGAACTGTACGACGTGTGGCATCAATTCTTCACAGAGGTACTACAAGCCGAAGACTGCTGAGGCTAGTCGTCGGACTCGTTATCATCTGCGAGAGCGTCGTACAACTCTTTGTTCTCTTCGACATCTCTCGCCATCTGTTTCTCGCTGTCCCAGTTCATACAACAATAACACTGCCATACGTAGAAAAACGTTCCTGTGATTATCTCTGCCGTCGACTCCCCCACACCACCTTATCCACTAATTCGACACGCAGATCCCGGTCGACCGAGATCTGACACGACAGCCGAGGATACCCGAACTGTTCTGCCAATGTATCATGCCAGTGCGCTGGCTCAACCGCCTCCACGATCCGAACCCCGCAGGTCGCACACAGTCCACGCCCGCCGCAGTTGACCCGCTCGGTCAGTCGACTGTACGGCGAAAAGCCCGCCTCCAACAGCACGTTCCGTAGCACGCGGCCGCGCTCAACGACGAGTTCGGTTTCCTCCTCGCCGTCGACCACGACCACCCGAGCTGTCTCGGAACCGCCGCCGTTTTCGCCCATACCCACCGTTCACTGTCGCCGCGGTTGACCCTTTGCCCGTCGACCGCGTGCCAGCGGGATTTATATATCCGACTCGGTAATCCCATGGTATGCCTCAAAGAGTATCAAGCGAACATCCGCTCGTCGACCGGGCCGGCGAGCGGACGATCCACGTCGGCCGCGACCGGCCGATCCGGATCAGTTCCGGCCACCGGATTTTGCATCATGACGGCAAATGTAGCCGCCCACACGGCCACAACTACGAAATCTCGGTTGCGGTCACCGGCGAACTCACCGACGAAGGGTGGGTCGCCGACAAGGGCGATGTGACCGATATTATCGACCGCTGGGATCACCGCTTCCTGCTTGAGGAGGGCGACCCACTGATCGAGGCCTTCGAGGAGGCTGGTGATGGCGATGCGCTCGTCGTCCTCGAGGCACCACCCACCGCGGAGGTGATGGCGGTCATCCTCGAAGCGGAACTCCTCGCGGAACTCCCCGACACCGTTTCGGATGTCGCGGTCGACGTGAGCGAGACGGCCGAACTCAGCAGTTGCCAGTAAGATGCCAGTCAGTTCCGAACATAGCGTCGACCACGACTCACCGCCCGACAGCGACGGGCCCGCCCTCCCGATCAACGAACTGTTCGAATCCCTGCAGGGCGAGGGCGTCCTCGCGGGCGTGCCGAGCGTCTTTATCCGGACTAGCGGCTGCAATCTCCGGTGTTGGTTCTGCGACTCCTACCACACCTCGTGGGAGCCGACGCATGCGTGGATGGATCTCGACGAGATCGTCGACCGCGTCGACGACTTCGACGCGAATCACGTCGTCCTCACGGGCGGCGAACCACTCATCCACGAGGAGGCGGTGACGCTGATCGATCGGCTCGCCGACCGTGGCTACCACATCACCGTCGAGACCAACGGGACGATCGCGCCGCCGCCGGAGACGCCGATCGACCTCGCCTCCATTAGTCCGAAACTCGCCTCGTCGACGCCGACACCCGAACGACCACCGGCAGGTGGCGAGGCCGACACCGAGCAGGCAGGCGTCGACGACTGGCAGCAGCGCCACGAAGCCAACCGGATCGACCACGAGGCGCTGACCGCGCTCGTCGAGGGGTTCGGCTTCCAACTCAAGTTCGTCCTCACGGGCCGCGATGACCTCCCGGAAATCGAGGACCTGATCGCCGAGCTTCGCGCCGAAACCGAGACCGAAATCGCAGACAGCGACGTGCTGTTGATGCCGGAGGGACAGACCCGCGAGCAACTGGCCGAAACCCGACAGGAAGTCGCCGAGGTGGCCGTCGAGTCGGGCTACCGGTATACGCCGCGGCTCCACGTCGACCTCTGGAACGACGCTCCCGAAACCTAACGATGCCACGATCCACACACAACCCGCAGACCACCGACACCGCCGACGAACCGACCGCGGACCAGCCGACCAACCGCGCCGTCGTCCTCGTCTCCGGCGGCATGGACAGCGCGACGACCGTCTACGAGGCCCGCGAGCGCGGCTACGACCTGTATCTGCTCCATACCTCCTACGGCCAACGAACCGAGACGAAGGAGTACGACTGCGCCGAACAGTTGGCCGAGATCGTCGGTGCCGTCGACTTCCTCCATATCGAAACCGACCACCTTACCCAGATCGGCGGCTCGGCACTCACCGACGACGAGATTGCGGTCGACGATGCGGACCTCGACAGCGAGGAAATACCCGACACCTACGTCCCGTTCCGGAACGCCAATCTGCTGTCGATGGCGGTCTCCTACGCCGAGGCCAACGACTGCGAGGCCGTCTTCGTGGGTGCCCACAGCGAGGACTTCTCGGGGTATCCCGACTGTCGACCCGCTTTTTTCGAGGCCTTCGAGACGATGGTCGACGTGGGCACGAAACCCGACACCGAGATCGCGATCGAGGTGCCCTTTGTCGAGTCGAGCAAGACCGACATCGCCGACCGTGGACTCGACCTCGGGGTGCCGTTCGAACACACCTGGAGCTGTTACCGCGAGGAAGAACCCGCTTGCGGCACCTGTGATGCCTGTGCGTTCCGGTTGCAGGCCTTCCAGCGACTCGGCGTTCGGGACCCGATTCCGTACGCCGAGCGACCCGATTACGCCGATTGATCGACAGAAATGTCAGTAAGAGCGACAAATGTCTGGAAACGGATGGGATTAAGTGTGGCCCCGGCCGAAGTCGCATACCAATGAGTGCTGGCGCGATCGGCTCGTCACGATCCACGTATGCGATTCTCGGCTGCGGCAGCGTCGGCCACGCGGTCGCCGAAGAGTTGGCCGAGGAGGGCAACGACGTGCTCATCCTCGACAAGGACGACAGCCGAGTCGAGGCGCTGCGCGATCAGGACCTCAACGCTAAAGTCCAAGACATCAGCGACCCCGAAGTCGCCGACGTGGTCGACGACCGGGACATCATTCTCGTCCTTGCCTCCGATGTCGAAGCGAGCAAGGCCGCCGTCTCGGCGATCCGCGATCGCGGCAGCAACCAGTACGTCGTCGTCCGGGCCTCCGATCCCGTCACCGAGGAGGAGCTTCGGGATCTCGGCTCGGACGTGGTGATCAACCCCTCGACGGTGATCGCCGAGTCCGCCCTCCGGAGCCTCGAATCCGGCGAACTCCAGCACAAAGCCCGCCAGCTCGCCGACATCCTCGAAAGCACTGACGGCCGGCTCGCCATCCTCACTCAGGACAACCCCGACCCCGACTCGATCGCCAGCGCGACCGCCCTGCAGGCGATCGCCGCGGAGTTCAGCGTCGACGCTGACATCCTCTACGACGGCGAGATCGGCCACCAGGAGAACCGGGCGTTCGTCAACCTGCTGGGGATCGAACTGCTGGCCCGCGAGGACGCCCCCGACCTCGAGGAGTACGACCGGCTTCAGAGGACAAGCATTTCAGC
>JAWOEO010000124.1:0-2820 GCA_046482755.1 Halohasta sp.
CCCGAGGAGATCGCCAACGAACTCAACGGGATCCGGTCGCCGAAGGTCGCCTGGGACAAAGGCGAGCAGATCAACTCCATTCCGGACGCCATTGGGACTGCCCTGCGGCGCTATCTCGACGGCGAGATCGAAGAGCCCTACCCGAAACAGCAGAACCTCTCGGAGCTGAGCGACGAGCCGGCGGCCCACGAGACCGACGGCGGTGCAGTTTCCGACGACACGACGGCCAACGGCGCGACGCCCGGCCCGTCGACCGAGTCGACGGAGACGACCGACGCGACCGACAAGCTACTGGCGGAGGGTGAATCCCCCGAATGCCCCGAGTGTGGCAGCATGTCGCTGTACTTCTCGGAAGGCTGCAAGACCTGCGAGTCTTGTGGCTGGTCGGAGTGCTAAGTCGGCGAATCGGCTGAAAACCCTCGTTTTATCCGGTTACCATCCACGTCGTCCCCGAGGAGTAGCCCCACTTCTCGATGGTGAGGTCGACCTCGCTTTCGACCAGCGACGGCATGTTCGTCCCGACCTCCTTGGCACTCAACCCGAGTTCGTCGGCGATGAGTCGGGATTTGAAGTAGGTCTGGCTGTCGACGGCCTCCCGGAGGTAGGCCAGGATGCGCTGCTGTTTCTCGGTGAGGTCGGCCTCGCAGTCGGCAGGGAGGGTGGGTTGCGGATCGGCTGCCGGTGTCGTACTCATATCCGAACAGTGCGCGTATCGCCTCATATGCCGTTTGGTACGACCGGTTAACACGCCGCTGTCGGGCGGTTTTTCGGCTTCGAGCCGGGAGACATCCACTCGCGTCCCCGGCGACAGGTACGGTTGCCTAACAGGCACCGGCCATTTTAATACACCGCCACGGAACGTGGAGGTATGGATGCGAAAGCCGAGACCTACGACCGGCTGGTCGACAGCGGCGTCGTCGCGGTGCTCCGCGGCGCGGATCCCGACACGCTGATCGAGATCACCGACGCCCTCCTTGCGGGCGGGGTGACGGGGATCGAACTCACCGCGGACAACCCCGACGTGACCGAGATGCTGGAGGCCCTCGACGGCTCGTTCGACGACGAGATCGTCGTCGGCACCGGGACGGTGCTCGATGCGTCGACCGCCCGAATGACGATGCTCGCGGGCGCGGAGTTCGTCGTCAGCCCCAGTCTCCACGAGGACGTCATCGAGATCTGCAACCGCTACGGAACGCTGGTCGCACCGGGCGTGATGACGCCGACCGAGGCCATCCGCGGCTACGAGATGGGGGCGGATCTCGTCAAGGTGTTCCCCGCCTCCTCGCTGGGGCCGGGTCACCTGAGCGCGATCAAAGGACCGTACGAACAGATTCCGCTGATGCCCACCGGCGGCGTCGACATGGAGAACGCCGCCGACTACATCGCCGCCGGCGCGGAGTGTGTCGGCGCGGGCAGCGCGTTGGTCGACTACGAGGCCGCCGAGCGCGGCGACTTCGAGGCGATCACCGAGCGAGCCCGTGAGTTCAGGAGCGTCATCGAAGCCGCCCGCGATTCGTAGCTCGCCCCAACGCATAGCCTTCCCTACGTATTCTCGTCACGACCGTCGACGTCATCCGGATCGCGCTCGTCTCGACGCTGGTCGACCTCGTCCGAATCCCCGTCTCCCGTGTGGAATTCGACGTCCTCGGTAGCTGTCGAGTCGGGACCGGTCGGGTCGTCAGCGGGTGACTCGTCGTCGGGTGACTCGTCGACGGATGGCTCGTTGGTCGGCTCCACGTTGTCGAAAAAGAACGAGCGGCCGTGCCGCTGGCGGCGGCGCTCGGCGAGGGCGGTTCGGAGCCGGTCGGTGAGTTCGGCCCGTAGGCGGTCGGCGTCCCGCTGGTCGATGTCGACCGCGGCGGCGTCGGTGCCGAGGATCGACAGCGAGCCCGCCGTATCGGCGGTGACCGTCGCCACCGACCACCGGCGCTGGAAGATCGTTCGGGTGTCGATCACCGTCTGGATCCGGTAGTAGGCGACCCGCTTGGTTTCGCGGGACCAGAAGCCATTGCGGGTAATCAGGTGATCCTCGCCGAGTCGGTAGCCCCGGTGGACCCACTTGTAGTGGGCCGCCAGCGGCGTCGACAGCGCCGCGATCGCCAGCAGGGGCCATGGCACCGCGTCGGGTGAGGCGAACAGCGCCGCCCCGCCGTAGAGGAGGCCGGCGATCACGCCGAGGCCGAGCAGGTAGCGCACCAGATACCGCCGGCGGATGCGTTTCGGCGGCCGCTCGAAGCGGCCGGTCTCGCAGGCCTCGATCTCGTCGGCCAGCCGGTCGACCCGACCGCGGCCGGCGATGGGGACGGCGGCCTCGCTGCCGCGGCCGTTGCTCTGACCGGGGGCGTAGCCGGCGGTCTCGACGACCAGCGTGGCGTAGCCGGCCCGGCGCTTCAGGGGGTTGTCGGTGATCGTGATCGCCTGGATCTTGTCGAAGGGGATGGTGCCGCTGTAGCGCTGCAGCAGCCCGCGTTCGTACCGGAGTTCCTCGGCCGAGCGGGTGAGCCGAAACCCCCAGTAGTTGACGACCGCCGAGACCGCGCCGACGACCCACGCCAGCACGACCCCAGCGGCCACGAGCAGCGCCAGCAATCCCACCAGTACCAGCGGCGGGGCATCGATCGGGATCAGCGGCGAGACGAACGGCACCGAGCCCGTCGACAGCGCGAGAATGGCCCCCGGAACCCGAGGATCAAAGGAGAGGATCCCCGCCAGCGCCAACTCCGAGGGAGCGATCTCGAACAGCACCTCCTCTTCCTCGGCGGCCCGGCGGTCGACGCCCGTGCCGGTCGCGCCGGCGGTCGACGACTCCTCGGCCGCCGT